>JACCQW010000096.1 GCA_013813955.1 Solirubrobacterales bacterium | reverse complement strand
GATCACGACGACCGCGGCGACGGCGACGAAGAGCCGCGGCTCGCGCGCGCCGACGGCGGGCCTGAGGTCGAGACCGTCGCCACCGGCCTCGAGGTCCCGTGGGAGATCGCGTTCCTGCCCGGCGGCCGGGCGCTGATCGCCGAGCGCGGCGGCAGCGTGCGCGTGCTGGGTGCCGACGGCGCCCTGCGCGAGCAGCCCGCGGGGCGCATCGCGGTGCAGGCCACCGGCGAGGCCGGCCTGCTGGGCATGGCCGTGGATCCGCAGTTCGAGGACAACGGCTTCGTCTACGCCTACCGCACGGCCGCCGCCGGCAACGAGGTCCTGCGCCTGCGCCTGGCCGACGGGCGCCTGGAGGAGGACGTCACGCTCGTCGACGGGATCGAGTCCGCGCCGATCCATGACGGCGGGCGTCTGCGCATCGGCCCCGACGAGCAGCTCTACGTCACGACCGGCGACGCCGGGCAGCCCGAGCTGGCCCAGCGCGACGGCCTGAACGGCAAGATCCTGCGCCTGGCGCCCGCGGCCTATCGCGGCGACGGGGGAGAGCCGGAGGTGGTGAGCACCGGCCACCGCAACGTGCAGGGCCTGGCCTGGCAGCCGGACTCCGACCGCCTGTTCGCCACCGAGCACGGGGCCACGGGCAACGACGAGCTCAACCTCATCCGCCGCGGCGCCAACTACGGCTGGCCGGAGGTGCAGGGGCGCGATCACGGGCGCTTCCGCGCGCCGGTCGCCGTCTACGCCGAGAGCATCGCTCCCTCCGGCGCGACGTTCGTGACGCTGCCCGGCTCGGCCTGGACGGGCGACGTGCTGTTCGGCGCCCTGGTCGGCGAGCAGATCCGCCACGTCGAGCTCGACGGCGCGAGCGTGCGCTCGCAGGAGGCGCTGTTCGCCGGCCGCTACGGGCGCATCCGCACGGTCGTCGAGGGCCCCGACGGCGCGCTGTACGCGCTGACGAACAACACCGACGGCCGCGGCTCCCCGCGGGACGGGGACGACCGCGTGCTGCGGATCGTCCCGCCGGCGGGCTGAGGCTGCGGCGCGCTCAGCGCGGGGCCATGCGCAGCGCGCCGTCCAGCCGGACGACCTCGCCGTTGAGCATCGCGTTCTCGGCCATGTGGCAGGCCAGCTGCGCGAACTCGGCGGGTGCTCCCAGGCGGGGCGGGAAGGGGATCGAAGCTGCCAGCGCGGTGCGGGCCTGCTCGGGCAGGCCGGCCAGGAGCGGCGTGTCGAACAGGCCGGGAGCGATCGTGTTGACGCGGATGCCGGCCGCCGCGAGGTCGCGCGCGGCGGGCAGCGTCATCGCGACGACACCGCCCTTGGAGGCGGAATAGGCGATCTGGCCGACCTGCCCGTCATAGGCGGCGATCGAGGCGGTGTTGACCATCACCCCGCGCTCACCGCCCGCATCGGGCTCGTTGGCCACCATCGCCGCGCCGGCCAGGCGCAGCGCGTTGAACGTGCCCACCAGGTTGACGGCGATCACCGTCTCAAACGGCTGCAGGTCGTGTGCCCCACGGGAGGAGGCGACCTTCTGCGCCCAGCCGATCCCCGCGCAGTGCATCGAGATCCGCAGACCGCCGTCGGCCTCGGCCGCGGCGGCCACCGCTGCCTCGAGCTGGTCGGGCTGCGTGACGTCGGCGCCGACGAACCGCGCGTCGGCGCCCAGCTCCTGCGCGAGCGCGCGGCCCTTGTCCGCGTTCAGGTCGGCGATGACGATCCGCGCGCCGCGCGCGTGCAGCGCCCGCGCTGTGGCCTCGCCCAGTCCCGAGGCGCCGCCCACCACGAGCGCGCCTGCCCCCGCGATCTCCATGGCCAGAACCTAACGGGGGCGGACCCGCGACAGCGAGACGGCGAACAGGTCGCCCGGATCGGTGAAGAGCTCGACGAGCTCCAGGCCGGCAGCCGCGAGGTCGCCCTCCAGGCGCTTGCGCGTGAACTTAGCGCTGATCTCCGTGCGGATCTCCTCGCGCGCGGAGAAGTCGAGCCCCAGACCCAGGTCCGCCACGCGGACGTGCTGCAGCTCGGTCGCGCGCAGGCGCATCTCGATCCACTGGCGCCGGCGGTCGAAGAACGCGACGTGCTCGAAGGCGCCGACGTCGAAGTCCGCGTGCAGCTCGCGGTTGACGACCTGCAGGACATTGCGGTTGAACTGCGCCGTGATGCCCGCGGCGTCGTTGTAGGCGGCCTCGATGACCGCGGGGTCCTTGACGAGGTCGGTGCCCAGCAGCAGGTGGCCGTCGCCGCCGAGCACCTTGGCCAGCCCGCGCAGGAAGCGCCGGCGGCTGCCGGGGGGGAAGTTGCCGACGGTCCCACCCAGGAACGCGATCAGGCGCGGGCCGGTGGGCCGCGGCAGATGGCCGAGATGGCGCTCGAAGTCGCCCACGAGACCATGCACGCGCAGGCCCGGGTACGCGCCGACGAGCGTCTCCGCGCAGGCCAGCACGGTGCTCTCGCTGACGTCGACGGGCACGTAGCGGTCAAGCGTCCCCGCCGCGGCCATCGCGGTGAGCAGCACGCGGGTCTTCGTCGCCGCCCCCGAGCCGAGCTCGACGAGCTCGACCGCGCCCGTGCGAGCGACGACGTCCTCGGCGCAGGCCTCGAGGATCAGCCGCTCGGTGCGCGTCGGGTAGTACTCGGGCTGCTCGCAGATCGCGTCGAACAGCTCGGACCCGCGTGCGTCGTAGAGGTGCTTGGCGGGCAGCTCCTTGAACGGGCGCGTCAGCCCGTCGAGCACGTCATCGGCCAGGCTGCGCTCGTCGCCCGGGCCCAGGTGGGAGTGCACCTCGACGGCGCCCTCGAGGATCGGCTCCATCAGGTCATGTCCTGTGCCAGTCGGACGCCGGCGAAGATCTGCCGGCGCTCAGGGAGGTCCCAGTTGCGCAAGGTGGCGCAGCGCAGGCGATCGGCGGT
>JACCQW010000091.1 GCA_013813955.1 Solirubrobacterales bacterium | reverse complement strand
GCTCGATCGCCGCGCACCCGGCCGCGGCGTCCGCGTACGTCGCGGCGACGGGCAGCGCGGCCTCCGGCGCGGGGACGAAGCGCAGCCACGCGGCGGTCACGATCCCCAGCGTGCCCTCCGAGCCGGTGAGCAGCCCGCACAGGTCGTAGCCGGCGACGTCCTTGCGCACCGGCCCGCCGAAGCGCACGAGCTCGCCGGGCGCGAGCACCGCCTCCAGCGCCATGACCCAGTCGCCGGTCACCCCGTATTTGAAGGCGTGGGGGCCGCCGGCGTTGGTGGCGATCGTCCCGCCGAGCTGGGACCGTTCCGCGGCGCCGGGGTCGGGGGCGAAGAGCAGGCCGTTCTCGCGTGCCAGCCGCGCGACCGTCGCCGTCGTCACCCCCGCCTCCGCCTCCATGCGCCACAGCAGGGGGTCGAAGGAGCGCACCGCGCGCAGCCGCTCCAGGGCGACGGCGACCACGTCGTCCCCGAGAGGGGACGCGCCGCCGGCGAACCCGGTCTGCCCGCCGACCGGCACCATCGCGACGTCGTTGGCGTAGCACCACCGCACCACCTCGGCGACCTCCGCGGCGCTGCCCGGCCGCACGAGTGCGCGGGCCGCGCCGGTCAGCGCCGTGTCGCCCACGATCGCGCCCGCCTCCACGTGCCGCGCACCCACGATCCGCTGCAGGGCGTCCATGCCCCTACGCTAGAGGCCGATGCCCGAGGGCGACACCATCCACCACGCCGCCCGGCGCATCCGGCCGATCGTGGAGGGCCGGGTGCCGGAGATCGACACGCCGCACCCGCGCCTCGGGGGCGACCGCTGGGCCGGCCGGCTCGCCGGCCGCGAGGTCGCTGCCGTCGACGCGCACGGCAAACACCTCTTCCTGCGCTTCGACGGGGGCCTGGCGATCCACTCGCATCTGCGCATGACCGGCTCCTGGCGCACATACCGGCCAGGGCAGCCGTGGCGGCGCGCGCGACGGCGGGCCTGGCTCGTCCTGCGCACGGAGGGGGGCGAGGTCGTGCAGTTCGACGGGCCCGTGCTCGAGCTGCTGACCGAATCGCGCACCCGCTTCGATCGCCGCCTGGCCCAGCTCGGGCCGGACATCCTCGCCCCGTCCTTCGACGAGCACGGCTTCCTGCGCCGCCTGCGCGAGGACGACCCGACACGGCCGATCGGCGACGCACTGCTCGATCAGCGAACGGTCGCGGGCATCGGGAACCTGTGGAAGGCCGAGGGCTGCTTCGCCGCCGGGCTGGACCCCTGGCGGCCGACCGGCCGCGTCTCCGACGAGGAGGCGCTGGCCGTCGTCCACGCCACGCGGCCGCGCATGCAGCAGTCCGCGCGCGAGGGCATGCAGGACCGCCTCAAGCTCATCTACGGCCGCGCCGGCCGGCCGTGCCCCCGCTGCGGGGAGCCGATCGCGCAGGCCGGCCAGGGCGACGACAACCGGACGACCTTCTGGTGCGAGGGCTGTCAGCGGTGACCGCCATGCGCCGGGTGGGCCACAAGGGCGCCGATCACATCGCACCGGGCAACACGTTCGCCTCCTTCCAGGCCGCGCTGGACGCGGGCGTGGACATGATCGAGTTCGACGTCCTGCCCGAGCACCCCGACGGCAGCGGGGAGCTGCTGCTCGCCCACGACCCCGCCGACGCCCGCTCGCGCACCCCGCACACGCTCGAGGAGGGCCTGGAGCACTTCGCCCAGGCCGCCTACGACCGCATCGACCTCGACGTCGACCTCAAGCTGGGCGGCTACGAGGAACGCGTGGTGGATGCGCTGACGCGCCACGGCCTCCTCGAGCGCACCCTCATCTCCACGATGGAGCAGCCCTCCCTGACGCTCCTGCGCGAGCGCTGCCCACAGGTGCGCCTGGGCTGGTCGGTTCCGCGCCTGCGCCGCGACCCGTTTCGCAACCCGCTCGTCGCCGTGCCGGCGCTGGCGCTCCTGGCCTGGGTGCGCTGGGTGCTGCCGATGGCGGCCGCGGATTGCGTCCGGCGCGGGGAGATCGACGCGCTGATGGCCCACTGGCGCCTGGTCACCCCGCGGCTGGCCGACCAACTCGCCGCCGCGGGCGGGGAGCTCTACGTGTGGACGGTCGACGACGCCGTGCGGATCGCGTGGCTGGAGCGCCTCGGCGTCACCGGGGTCATCTCCAACGATCCGCGGCTGTTCGCTACGTCCTGATCGTGCAGTTGGACGCCGAGTGGTTCTCGGGGTCCGCGCCCGCACTGGAGCGGTGATCGGCGGTCGTGCGCTTGCGCGCGCGCCGGACGACCTCGCCGGACCTGCGCCACTCGAAGGTCACGACGCCGCGCAGGAGCACCGAGCGCGACCGCGGGGCGAAGCGGAACGAGCGCCCGGACTGGCGCGCCTCGAAGCGCGCGCGGCCGACCCTGACGAACCCGGAGTCGCCGCCGCTGCGCACCTGGTGCCAGCGTCCGTCGGCCGGCGAGAAGTACTGCACCTGAAAGCGCATCCACATCATCTCGCGGCCGTCGCGCGCGCCGGGCATCGAGCCGCGCACGCCGATCGTGTCGGGGTGCTTCTCGGTGTCGCAGACGTTGACGGTGGCCCACAGGAGCTCCGAGTCACTGACCGTCCTGCGGCTCGGATCGCGGGGCTCGGACTGCGCCCCCGCCCCCGCCACGGGGCCCACGACGATGGCCAGCAGCGCCACGGCGAGGATCCCCACGCGAGGTGACATGCCGGCAGGGTAGCGAGAGGGCGTGATCATTCTGGATCCGGGGCGTAGTACATGTATGAGCGACGCTCTTACGATGGCTCTCCCACTGAACACGACGACCCCGAGCTTCGATGCGCTGTACCGGGAGAGCGCGTCCGATCTCTACGCCTACGTCCGCACCCTGCTGCGCGACGACGCCGCCGCCGAGGACGTCACCGCGCTCGCCTTCGAGCGCGCCTACCGCCGGCGGGCGAGCTTCGACGCGCGGCGCGGGACCCACCGGGCATGGCTGTTCGCCATCGCGCGCAACGCCGCGCTGGACGAGCTGCGCCGCCGGCGCCGCTCGGCCGCCCTGGCC
>JACCQW010000073.1 GCA_013813955.1 Solirubrobacterales bacterium | reverse complement strand
CGGGTGCCGCTGCTCAACGCCTCGCTCACCGACTGCGTCTTCGAGGTCCGGCGCGAGACCACCGTCGAAGAGGTGAACGGGCTGCTGCAGGCCGCGGCCGAGGGCCCGCTGGCGGGCATCCTGGGCTTTGAGGAGCGCCCGCTGGTCTCCGTCGACTACAAGGACGACCCGCGGTCGGGGATCGTGGACGCCCCGTCGACGATGGTCACCGCCGGGACCCAGGTCAAGGTCCTCGCCTGGTACGACAACGAATGGGGCTACGCCAACCGCCTCGTCGAGCTCGCGCGGACGGTCGCGCTCAGCCTGCCGGCCGGCTGAGGCAGCGAGGGAGGTGAGCGTGGCCGCCGAGAGCGCGAGGGCACCGTCCGGAAAGAGCGACCTGCGCAACTACGCGCTGGTGACGGGGGCCTACTGGGCCGACACGATCGCCGACGGCGCGAGCCGCATCCTCGTGCTCTTCTACTTCTACGAGCGCGGCTACTCGCCGTTTGCGGTCGCGTCGCTGTTTCTCTTCTACGAGGTCTTCGGCATCGTCACGAACCTCGTCGGGGGCTTTCTCGCCGCGCGGCTGGGCCTGAAGGCGACGCTCCTGATGGGCCTCGGGACGCAGATCGTCGCCCTTGGCATGCTGGCGACCGTCCCCGAGGCCTGGCTCGTCGTGCCCTACGTGATGGCCGCGCAGGCGCTGTCGGGGATCGCCAAGGACCTGACCAAGATGAGCTCCAAGAGCGCGGTCAAGCTCGTGGTGCCCGCGGACGCGCCGGCCACGCTGTATCGCTGGGTCGCGATCCTCACGGGCTCCAAGAACGCGCTGAAGGGCGTGGGCTTCTTCATCGGCGGGCTGCTGCTGACCGTGGTCGGCTTCCGCACGGCGATGCTGCTGCTCGCCGCACTCGTGCTGGTCGCCCTGGTCGTCACGGTGTCGCTGATGCGCGGCGACCTCGGCCAGCCGGACAAGAAGGCCCGCTTCGCGCAGATGTTCTCCAACAGCCGGGCGGTCAACATCCTGGCCGGCGCCCGCATCTTCCTCTTCGCGTCGCGTGACGTGTGGTTCGTCGTCGGGCTCCCGGTCTTCCTGCGCTCCGAGCTGGGCTGGAGCTTCTGGGAGGTGGGCACGTTCCTGGCGGTCTGGGTGATCGGCTACGGGATCGTCCAGGCTTCGGCGCCGCGGTTCGTGCGCGGACAGGGAGCGGGGAGCGAGCCCGACGGCCGCACGGCGACGTGGCTGGCCTTCGTGCTGGCGGCGTTCCCGGCGGGCATCGCGCTCGGGCTCACGGCCGACGTGGACCCCGCGCTGGTCGTCGTGGGCGGACTGCTCGCGTTCGGCGTCATCTTCGCGATGAACTCGGCCGTGCACAGCTATCTGATCCTGTCCTACGCCGACAGCGACAAGGTGGCGATGAACGTCGGCTTCTATTACATGGCCAACGCCGGCGGCCGGCTCACCGGAACGGTGCTATCCGGGCTGCTGTACCAGTGGCAGGGACTGGAGGCCTGCCTGTGGGCGTCGGTGGCCTTCGTCCTGGCGGCCGGGCTGCTGTCCCGTCTGCTGCCGGGCACCCCCGCGGCGACATCGCTGGGGCTCGGGCGCCCGGCGCAACCGGTGCGCCCGTAGGGCCTGGCTCTGGCCGCGGGGCCGGTGGCTCTGGCCGCGGGGCCCGTCGTCTAGCCTTCGCGGCGTGAACGCCGAGGTCGCCCGCAACGTCGCGATCATCCTCGCCCTGGCCCTCGTGGTCTGGCTCGTGCCGGGCGGCGGTGAAGGGGCGGACCTCATCTCCCAGCTGCTCAGCGCCGCGTTCATCGTCCTGCTCGTGATCATCTGCGCGCGGCTGTACCAGCAGTTCCGGGGCGAGATCTTCAGTCTCGGCGACCAGTGGCGCTTCCTGCTGTACGCCGCGATCGGCGTCGCGGTCGTGACGGTCGCCGCCTCCGGCCGGCTGTTCGAGACGGGGGCGGGCGCGCTGGCGTGGTTCGTCCTGGTGGGCGGCGCGTCGTACACGCTGTACCTCGTCTGGCGCCGGTACCGCGCGTACGACTGAGCACCTGGCGGCGCCTGTGCGCGCGCCGGCCCGCCCGTGGGCCGACCGCGTGGGTGGGGCCGACCGCGCGGGTGGGCCGAACACGCACATGTGCATCTCATGGATGCACAACCACGTGTTCGGCGCCGGCGCGCGGAGCGGGGCGTAGACCCGCGCGTCTTTCGACACGCTCGTGCGTTGTCGCGTGACCCGACCGGCGGGACGCTGCGGCGCATGGGTCTCCGCGTGCATGGGACAGAGAGAGGTCAGGCGACCGTCGAGCTGGTGGCGCTGCTTCCGCTCGTCGCGGTGCTCGCGACGCTGCTCTGGCAGGCCGCGCTGGCCGGCCAGGCGGTGTGG
>JACCQW010000061.1 GCA_013813955.1 Solirubrobacterales bacterium | reverse complement strand
CCGTGGCGCACCGCGCGCACCGCGCGAGCGCGTAGCGGCCGGGCAGCGCGGGGTCCGAGGCCGGCACGTCACGCCAGGGCGCCAGGTCGCCCGCGCAGGCCGGGCACGGGGGCCCGGTCGAGGCCCGGGCCCCGCTCACCCTCCGCGGTCGTGGAAGTAGAAGCCGGGCAGCGCCGCCCGGGTGATCTGCGCGGTCATGTGCTGGGCGAGCTCGAGGTCGCCGGTGCGCACGGCGAGGTCGTCGAGCGTGACGATCCCGGTCAGGCGGTCGCCGTCGAGGATCGGCAGGCGGCGGATCGCGTGGCCCATCATCAGCTCGGCGGCTGCCTGCACGCTCATGTCCGGCTGCCCGGTGACCACGGGCGATGACGCGTGCGCCTCGACGGGATCGGTGGGGTCGCGCCCGTCGGTCAGCGCGCCGATCGCCAGGTCGCGGTCGGTGACGAACGCCGCCGGAGCTCCGTCGGAGTCGATCAGGACCACCGACCCGACGTTGCGCTCGCGCATCAGCTCGGCCACCTCGCGCACCGTCGCCGCGGGCGCCGCGGTGACCACGCTCTCGGTCATCACGTCGCGAATCTCCACAGGTGCAACATACACTTGGGCCGTGGCCGCCACCGCGCCCGAGACCCTGGCCGACGAGCAGCGCCGGCGCCCTGAGGCCGCTGCGGCCGCCATCGGCGCGGGGCTGTTCACGATCCTGGGCGGGATCTTCGCGGCCGTCGCCTACCGCGACCTGCCCGACGTCGAGGTCCTGGCGGCCCTGCGCGAGCGCCTGGTCCCCGGCGCCGCCCAGGAGCCGGGCCTGAAGGCCCGCCAGGTCCTCTTCTACGACGACAACGCGGTCCAGCTCGTGGGCGTGGCGCTCGTGCTGGCCCTGGGCGTGGCGGCCATCGGGCTCGCGCTCTCGCACCTGTACCGCTCGGTCAAGGCGCGGCGGCCCGAGCTACCGCGCGCCGCTGTCGTCGCCGCCATCGCGGGCGCCGTGGCTGTCGCCGTGGCGGGATTGGTGCAGGCGGTGGGCGTCTCGATCGAAGCGGCCTCCTTCGCCGGCTCCGACGAGCAGACGCCGAGGGCCGCACGCGACGTGCTGCAGTCGCCGGTCGTCGTCGCCTCCCTCATCCTGCGCCAGATCGGCGTGTTCGGCCTGGGCATCGGCTTCGTGCTCATCGCCCTGAACGCCATGCGCGCAGGGCTGCTCACACGGTTCATGGGCGTGCTCGGGATCATCGTGGGCTTTCTGTTCGTCATCCCGCTGGGCTCGTCGCTGCCGATCGTGCAGGCCTTCTGGCTCGTCGCGCTCGGCGTGCTGTTCCTCGGTCGCTGGCCGGGCGGGATGCCGCCGGCCTGGGTCACCGGCGCGGCGCAGCCATGGCCCAGCCAGCAGGAGTTGCGCGAGCGCCGGCTGGCCGCGAAGGGCGACGGCGACGGCGACGCCGGAGGCGAGCCTGGGCCGGACCCCGGCGCGGCACCCGAGCGTCCTGCCCACGCCTCCTCCAAGAAGCGCAAGCGCAAGCGCCGCAGCTAGGCGAGGGCGGCGCGTCGCGGCTGGAGATGTCGTGCAGGAAGCCACGAATGGCGGCCGGGCGCCGTGGGCACCCCCTCATCACCCCGACCTGGAGGAGAGGGAATGTCTGTCGCCACGCCACCGCACGAGGAGGATCAGCGCATCGACCGGCAGGCCGCGGAGGGGTCGCGATGACCTACGAGCAGGCCTGCTCGGAGCATGCGTGGAACGTCCCCGAGCGCTACAACATCGCCCGGGACGTCTGCGACAAGCACCCCCGCGACAAGCTCGCGATGATCCACGAGGACCCTGAGGGCGCGATCCGCGAGGTGCGCTGGGGAGCGCTGCAGGACATGTCCGACCGCTTCGCGCACCGGCTGCGCGACGCGGGCGTGCAGCGGGGGGATCGCGTGGCGATGCTGCTGCCCCCGACCCCCGAGACCGCCGCCGCGTTTCTGGGCACGTGGAAGACCGGCGCGATCCTGCTGTCCATGTCGATCCTCTACGGCGACGAGAGCGTCCGCCACCGCGTGACCGACTCCGAGGCCAAGGTCGTCGTGACGAACGAGGCCAACGAGTCACGGGTGCAGGGCCTGACCGAGGTGCTGCTGCTGGAGATCGGCGACCTCGACGACGGCCCCACGGGCTTCGAGATGGTCGACACCGCGGCCGATGACCCGGCGCAGCTGTACTACACCTCGGGCACCACCGGTCTGGCCAAGGGCATCCTGCACGCCCATCGCTACATCCTCGCCCACGAGGAGTTCGTCTACTGCCACGACGTCCAGGACGGCGAGCGCTTCCACGGCATGGGCGAGTGGGCGTGGGCGGCCGGGATCTCCCCGCTGATCGGCCCGTGGCGCCTGGGCGCCGTGCAGGTCGTCCTCCAGCGCGAGGGCGGCTTTGACCCGCACCTCCAGCTTGACTTCCTCTCGCGCCACGAGGCCACGAACGTCTTCGCCACGCCGACGGCGATCCGCTCGATGATGGCCATCGCCGACGCGGGCACACGCTACCCGCAGCGCTTCCGGATCGTCTGCAGCGCCGGCGAGCCGCTGAACCCGGAGGCCATCCGCTGGTTCCACGAGCAGTTCGGCGTGACCGTCCTGGACTACTACGGGCTGTCGGAGTCCTATCCGCTCGTGGCCAACTACCCGTTCATGGAGGTCCGCGAGGGCTCCATGGGCCGGCCCATGCCCGGCTGGGACGTGGCGATCCTCGACGAGGACGAGAAGCCGGTGGCGCGCGGCGAGCGCGGCGAGATCTGCCTGCGCGCGCGCTCCAACCCGCACTACCCGCTCGGCTACTGGAACGACGTCCAGGCCGCCGAGGAGACCTTCGGCGGCGAGTGGTTCCACACCAAGGACGCGGCCTCCCAGGACGACGACGGCTATGTCTGGTACGAGGGGCGCGCCGACGACGTGATCATCTCCGCCGGCTACCGGATCGGCCCCTTCGAGGTCGAGTCCGCCTGCCTGGAGCACCCGGCGGTCGCGGAGGCCGCCGCGGTCGCTTGGCCCGACGAGCGGCGCGGCAACGTCGTCAAGGCGTTCGTCGTCCCCGCCGCGGGCCACGAGCCCTCCGACGAGCTCGGCAGCGAGATCTCGGCGCACGTGCGCGAGCGCCTCTCCGCCTACGCGTATCCGCGTATCGTCGAGTTCGTCGGCGAGCTGCCCAAGACCCTGACCGGCAAGATCCGCCGCATCGAGCTGCGGGAGAGGAGCAAGGGGACCGATGGCCCGCACTGATACGTCGCACGACCAGCTCGCCCAGCGCCTGCAGGAGCTGCTGGAGGTCGAGACCTTCCCGCCGCCGGAGGACTTCGCGCGCGCCGCGCTGCTCAACGACCCGGAGGTCTACGCGCGGGCCGGCGCCGATCCCGAGGCCTGGTGGGTCGAGCAGGCCAGGGCCCTGGACTGGATCGAGGAACCCACGCAGGGGCTCGACGAGTCCGACCCGCCGTGGTTCACGTGGTTTGCCGACGGGAAGATCAACGCGTCGCAGAACTGCCTGGATCGCCACGTGGAGGCGGGGCACGGCGACCGCGTCGCGTTCCACTGGCGCGGCGAGGAGGGCGAGGAGCGCGACATCACCTACGCCGACCTGCACCGCGACGTCCAGCGCTTCGCCAACGCGCTGCGAGACCAGGGCGTGAACAAGGGCGACGTGGTCGGGATCTTCCTGCCGATGATCCCCGAGGTCGTCGTGGCGATGCTCGCCTGCGCGCGGATCGGCGCGCCGCACAACGTCGTCTTCGGCGGCTTCTCGCCGCAGAGCGTGAAGGAGCGCATGGAGGTCTCCGAAGCCAGGGTGCTCATCACCGTCGACGGCGCGCGGCGCAAGGGCAGGACAGCGCCGATCAAGGCCGAGGTCGACGCGGCCGGGATGCCGGTGCAGACCACGATCGTGGTGCGCCACGCGCGCATCGACTGCCCGATGGGCGAAGGCGACGTCTTCTACGACGAGATCATGCAGGCCGCGGAGGCCGAGTGCGCACCCGAGGCCCTTGACGCCGAGCACCCGCTGTACATCCTCTACTCGTCGGGCTCGACCGCCAAGCCCAAGGGCATCCTGCACACCACGGGCGGCTACCTGACCGGCGTGGCGTGCACGCACCGCTACGTCTTCGACCTCAAGCCCGAGTCCGACGTCTTCTGGTGCTCGGCCGACGTCGGCTGGGTCACCGGGCACTCCTACATCGTCTACGGCCCGCTGCTCAACGGCGCGACGTCGGTCATGTACGAGGGCGCACCCGACTACCCCGACAAGGACATCTGGTGGGAGCTCTGCGAGCGCTACGGCGTGACGATCTTCTACACGGCGCCGACCGCGATCCGCGCCTGCATGAAGTGGGGCGAGCAGTACCCGGGCCGCCACTCGCTGGACACGCTGCGCCTGCTGGGCACGGTGGGCGAGCCGATCAACCCGAAGGCGTGGGTCTGGTATCACCACGTCATCGGCGGCGAGCGCTGCCCGATCGTCGACACGTGGTGGCAGACGGAGACCGGCCACATCATGATCACGCCGCTGCCGGGCATCACGGCGACCAAGCCCGGCTCGGCCACCGTGCCGTTTCCGGGGATCGTCGCGGCGGTGGTCGACGAGAACGGGGACGAGCTGCCGCGCGACACCCAGGGCCTGCTGACGCTCACGCGGCCGTGGCCCGGGATGCTGCGCACGCTCTACGGCGACGACGGGCGCTACGTCTCGACGTACTTCGAGAAGTTCGGACCCCGGACCTATCTCGTCGGCGACGCCTCGCGACAGGACACCGACGACTACGTCTGGGTCATCGGACGCGTGGACGACGTGCTCAACGTCTCGGGGCACCGGATGTCCACCGCGGAGATCGAGTCGGCGATCGTCTCGCACGGCAAGGTCGCCGAGGCCGCCGTCATCGGGCAGGCCGACGAGGACACCGGCCAGTCGGTGTGCGCGTTCGTCACGCTGGAGGGCGACCTCGAGGGCACCGACGAGCTCGTGGCCGAGATCCGCGAGCACGTGGCGACGCGCATCGGCAAGCTCGCGCGCCCCAGGCGCATCGTCTGGGCCGACGACCTGCCCAAGACGCGCTCGGGCAAGATCATGCGCCGGCTGTTGCGCGACGTCGCCGAGGGCCGTGAGCTCGGCGACGTCACCACGCTGCGCGACTCCGGCGTCATGGCCCAGCTCGAGGGGCGGATCGCCGAGCGTCGCGACGAGGCCGACGCGTAGCGCTCATGCGCCCCGAGGCCTGTCCCCCCGTTTAGGGTTCGGGCAGCCGGTTATCCGGAGGATATGTACGACAGCGACCTGCATCTGGAGCCCAACGAGGCGTCGGACCTGTGCCCCGTGTTCACGCCCGACGTCCTGCGCGCTCGGGGCTGGGACCGCGCGTTCGTCACGGTCCTCGACGAGGCGTCCGCCGAGAAGGCGATCGCCGTCGTGGTGCACGACGCCGGTGCCGCCCACGGCGAGGGCTGGCGCGCCATGCGCATCGCGACCAAACCGCACGGCGGCGCCGGGCGCACCGAGGACGCCGAGTCGTGCGCGCGCCGCGACGGCTGGGTATACCTGCTCGGCTCCCAATTCGGCAAGAAGGCCGGACCGCTACAGCCCCGGCGGTCCTGGGTCGCGCGCGTCAGCGAGGAGTCCCTGGGTGAGGCGCTCGACGGCGGGTCGGCGAGGCTCGAGATCGGGCGCACCCGCTTCGGCATCCACCGGGCGGTCAACGACGCGCTCGCCGCGGCGGCGGTGGACCTGCTCCCGCTCGGCGCGCGCGCACGCGAGGCCTACATCGACGCCACCATCGCGCTCGGCGCGGCGAAGGACAAGCGCTGGGCGGGCCGGGTGTCATCCGGCGACCATCCGATCAACGTCGAGGGCATGGACTTCCGCGCCGACGGCCGGGCGCTGATCGGTCTGCGCTACCCCGTGACCGCCGAGGGCCACCCGCTGCTGGTCGAGCTCGACGATCTCGACGCCGTCTTCGCCGACCCCGGGGCCGTGCCGGGCTGCTCGAACGTGTGGGTGCTCGGCGACGTCGGCGACCGCGACGAGCCTACGGGCGTCCGTGCGCTGCACACCCGCGGCGGCGACCGCTTCGACGCGATCGTGGGCGACCTCGACGCCGTCGGCAAGGGAGCGACCGTGCTCGAGGACCACCCGCAGGGCGGCGCGGCGCGCTCGCGCCATGTGCGCTTCGAGTTGCCGCTGGTGGCGGGCGGCGGCGCCGTGACCACCGAGACCGTCCACGACTTCGGCGACCTACGTCGCGTCGAGGGCGTCGTGGTCGACGACGAGGGCCACCGCCATTACGTCCTCGACGAAGAGGGCCGCGTGGCCCTGCGCACGCTTCTGCTCGACTGAACGGGTGCCCATGCGCCGGGAAGCTCGTCACCCGGTTTGTGGTTCGGTCAACCGGCACGCCGCCGTGGAGTCCTTCGCCGAGGATGCCGTCGACCACGATCCCGCGCCCGACCAGGGCCCCGGCCGCGAGGGCTTCCGCGCCTTCTTCACGGCGCTGACCGCAGGCTTCCTCGATGCGCAGATCGCGCCCGCCCACATGGTCGCCGACGACGAGAACATCGCGATCGCGTACACGCGTGGCGAGGCCTGTCGCGCCCATGTCGTCCTCTCGCTTGCGTACGGCGGCCGCGAGGTCCGCGAGTGATCGGCTGCGCCGATGCCACCGTCCCTGCTCTTGACGCTGGTCGGTGGACGTTCGCGTACCCCTCGTGACGTGGGGTACGCCCACCGGCAGAGCGGATCGACCGAAGGAGCGAGCCATGCCTCCCCGCGGCATCAAGAAGGGCACGAAGCGCGCCCGCCAGTACGAGCACGTCAAGGACCGCGAGCGCGACCAGGGCCGGTCAGAGGAACGGGCCGAGGAGATCGCGGCGCGGACCGTGAACAAGGAGCGTGCACGCGCCGGCGAGTCACAGGCGCGTTCTCGGTCCTCGACCGAGGACATCTCCTCGGGGCGGCGCGGAGGCCTGCGCTCGGGCACCGACCGCGACAAGCGCCCGACGCGCGACCAGCTCTACAACGAGGCCAGGCAGCTCAACGTCCAGGGCCGCTCGAAGATGAGCAAGTCCCAGCTGCAGCGCGCGGTGGCCGGAAAGAAGAGCTGAGAGCGGCGGAGGTCAGCCGGCGAGCCGCCGGCGCAGCAGGTCCCTGCCCTGCTTTCGTCCTGTGGTCGGTGAGAGGGTCTGCCCGCCTCCCACGCCCGCGAGGCACCGGCAGAGGGGAGGGCGTCGACGCAGGACGGCAGGTAGGGCGGGTTGCTCACGATGACGTCGTAGCGCGCGTCGCCCACCGCGGCGAACAGATCGCCGCGGCACGTGCGCACGCGCACCCCGTTCAGGCGGGCGTTGACCCGTGCGCACAGCAGCGCCCGGCGCGAGACGTCGACGGCGGTCACGTCGTGGACCCCGCGCCGGGCGGCGGCGACGGCCAGCGCGCCGCTGCCCGTGCAGAGGTCCAGCACGGCCGTGCCGGGAGGGAGCGTCTGAGCGCGCAGGACATCGGCGAGCATCCACGTGTCGCTGTGCGGTTGAAAGACGCCCGGGACGGTGAGGATTCTCACGACCCCGGCTTCTCCGGCGCCACGGCGGCGCAAACCGATGACCCCCCACGAGCTCCGCGCACCGTTCGACGCAGCCACCCCGCTGACGGTGGGCGTGGAGGAGGAGCTGATGCTCGTCGACGCCGAGACGCTCGACCTCGCCCCGCGCGCGCCGGAGCTGCTGCGCGCGCTGGGTGGTGACGAGCGCTTCAAGCTCGAGCTTCCGGCGGCCCAGCTGGAGGTCATCACCGCCCCGGCCGCACGCGTGAGCGACGCGGCGGGCGCGCTCGCACGGGGCCGCAGCGACCTCGCGACCGTCGCGGCAGCCGCCGGACTTCGCGTGATCGGCGCCGGCGCGCATCCGTTCGCCTCCGCCGTGGGCGAGCTGAACGCCGGCGAGCGCTACGACGCCACGCGGGCCGAGTACGGCGAGATGGCGTACCGCCAGCTCGTGTGTGGTCTGCACGTGCACGTCGCGGTGGGCGACGCAGACCGCGCGCTCGCGGTGCACGACTCGCTGCGCTCCCACCTGCCCGAGCTCGCCGCGCTGGCCGCGAGCGCGCCCTTCCACGAGGGCCGCGACACCGGCCTGGCCTCGATGCGCCCCAAGATCGCCGAGCTGCTGCCCCGCCAGGGTGTGCCGCCCGCACTGGGCGGGTGGGCCGCCTATGCGGAGGCGTTGCGCTGGGGCCGGGCGGCGGGCGGCGTCCCCGAGCCGCGCCGCTGGTGGTGGGAGCTGCGCCTGCACCCGCTGCACGGAACGGTCGAGGTGCGCGTGCCCGACACCCAGGCCACGGTGGCGCACGCCGCGGCGCTGGCCGGCATCGTGCACGCGCTCGTGGCGTGGCTCGACGAGCGGGTGGCGGGGGGCGAGACGCTGCCGGTCGATGCGACCTGGCGCATCGGAGAGAACCGCTGGTCGGCCTGTCGCCACGGCCTCGAGGGCACCATGGCCGACCTCGTCACCGGCGAGCGCGAGCCCACGCGCGCCCGCGTCATGCGTCTGCTCGACACGCTGGCCCCCGTCGCCGAGCGCCTCGCC
>JACCQW010000051.1 GCA_013813955.1 Solirubrobacterales bacterium | reverse complement strand
AGGCCGTGCGTGATGTCCGCGCCGGCGACGCCGCCGGTGTGGAACGTCCGCATGGTCAGCTGCGTGCCGGGCTCGCCGATCGACTGCGCGGCGATGATGCCGACCGCGTCGCCGATCTGGGCGGTCTGCCCGGAGGCCATCGACCGGCCGTAACAGGCCTGGCACACCCCGCTGGTCGCCTCGCACTTCAACACGGAGCGCACCGCGAAGCCGATCTGCGGGGTCTCCTTCTTTTTGTTGCCCGACCGGGCCGACAGCTGGTCGGCGGACTCGATCATGTCGGCGAGCTCGGCGCGGTCGATCAGACCGCCCTGCTCGACGATGACCCGGCCGCGCTTGGTCTTGATCTCCTCGGCCGTGAAGCGCCCGATGAGGTTGTCGTTGGGATCGCCCCCATCCTTGTGCAGCAACAGGTCGATCGAGTCCTCGGTCCCGCAGTCGGGCTCGCGGATGATCACGTCCTGGGCCACGTCGACAAGGCGCCGGGTCAGGTAGCCCGAGTCGGCCGTGCGCAGCGCGGTGTCGGCCAGGCCCTTGCGCGCGCCGTGCGTCGAGGTGAAGTACTCGAGCACGTCGAGGCCCTCCATGAAGTTCGCCTTCACGGGACGCTCGATGATGTCGCCCTTCGGGTTGGCCATCAGGCCGCGCATGCCCGCCAGCTGGCGGATCTGCTTGAACGAGCCGCGGGCGCCCGAGTTGGCCATCATGAAGATGGGGTTCAGGACGTCGAGGTTCTCCACCATCGCGTCCGCCACCTCGTCGGTGCACTTGTTCCACTGCTCGACGACCGCCTCGTGACGCTCCTCCTGCGTGATCAGGCCCATGTCGTACTGACCCTGCAGCTCGGCGACCTTGTCCTCGTAGGACTTGAGGATCTCCGCCTTGCGGGGCGGGATCACGACGTCGTTCTTGGAGATCGTGATGCCGGCCTGCGTGGCGAACTGGAAGCCGAGATCCTTGAAGGCGTCCAGGACCTGGGAGATCGTCGTCGCGCCGTAGGTCTGCACGAGCGCGTCGACCAGTTCGACCGTGTCGCGCTTGCGCATCGACTTGTTGACGAACTCGTAGGTGGCCGGGTCGAACTCGTCGCCCATCGCCTCCTCGAGCGCGCGCTCGATGCGGTCGTTGTAGATGATCCGGCCGATCGTCGTGAGCACGTGGCCACCATCGCGGCCCGGCGGGCGGAACTCGGCCAGGTCGTGCAGCTTGACGCCGCCCAGCTCGTAGGAGAGCTCGGCCTCCTGCGCCGTGCGGAATACGTGCGGCCGCGGCTCGTGCTTCGCGCGGTCGATGCCGTCCAGCTCGTCGGTCGTGGGCCCGTAGGTCAGGTAGTACGCGCCGAGGATCATGTCCTGGGTCGGCGTGGCCAGCGGAGCGCCGTGCGCCGGGGACAGGATGTTGTTGGAGGACAGCATGAGGATCCGGGCCTCCGCCTGGGCCTCGGCGCTCAGCGGGAGGTGGACCGCCATCTGGTCGCCGTCGAAGTCCGCGTTGAACGCGTGGCAGACCAGCGGGTGGACCTGGATCGCCTTGCCCTCGACGAGCACCGGCTCGAAGGCCTGGATGCCCAGGCGATGCAGCGTCGGCGCGCGGTTGAGCAGCACCGGGTGCTCGTGGATGACCTGCTCGAGCACGTCCCAGACCTCGGGGATCATCGAGTCGACCATCTTCTTGGCGGCCTTGATGTTCTGCGCCGCCTTGCGCTCGACGAGCTGGGCCATGATGAACGGCTTGAACAGCTCCAGCGCCATGATCTTGGGCAGGCCGCACTGGTGCAGCTTCAGGTAGGGGCCGGCCACGATGACCGAGCGGCCGGAGTAGTCCACGCGCTTGCCCAGGAGGTTCTGGCGGAAGCGGCCCTGCTTGCCCTTGAGCATGTCGCTCAGGGACTTCAGCGGCCGGTTGCCCGGGCCGGTGACGGGGCGCCCGCGGCGGCCGTTGTCGAACAGCGCGTCGACGGCCTCCTGGAGCATCCGCTTCTCGTTGTTGACGATGATCTCCGGAGCGCCGAGGTCCAGCAGCCGCTTGAGGCGGTTGTTGCGGTTGATCACGCGCCGGTAGAGGTCGTTGAGGTCTGAGGTGGCGAACCGCCCGCCGTCGAGCTGGACCATCGGGCGCAGCTCCGGCGGGATGACCGGCACGGCCTCCAGCACCATCTGATCCGGGCGGTTGCCGGACTGGATGAAGGCGCTGACCACCTTCAGCCGCTTGACCGCGCGGGCCTGCTTCTGCCCCTTGGCGGTCTTGATCATCTCGCCGAGCTCCTCGGCCTCCGCGTCGAGGTCAACCTGCTCGAGCAGGTCGCGGATCGACTCGGCGCCCATGCCGCCGCGGAAGTACTCCCCGAAGCCGTAGGGCGAGCCGAAGCGCTCCTTGAGCTCGCGGAAGATCGTCTCGTCGTGCTCGATGCGCTTGGGCTCCATGTCCTTGAACAGCTCCCAGACCTGGCGCATCCGCTCGGCGGCGTCCTCGATGTAGGCCTCGGTGTCGGAGATGTCGGACTCGAAGGTCTTGCGCAGCTCCTTGAGCAGCTTGGCGCGCTCCTCGTCGTCGAGCTTTGAGACGTCGATGTCCAGCGCCTCGGCCCACAGGTGGTCCTCGTCGTCGAAGCCCTTCTGGCTGGCGTTCTCCAGGTAGCTCTCGCGGCGGCCCTGCTGCTCCTTGAGCTCGAGCACGCGCTCCTCACGCTCGGCCGCGTATGAGTCCAGGACCTCGTTGACCTTGACCTCGAGGTCGGCGACGTCGCGCTCGCGGGCCTCGTCGTCCACCCACGTCACGATCGACGCGGCGAAGTACAGGACCTTCTCGAGCTCCTTGGGCGCCATGTCCAGGAGGTAGCCGATGCGGCTGGGCACGCCCTTGAAGAACCAGATGTGGCTCACGGGGGCGGCGAGGTCGATGTGGCCCATGCGCTCACGGCGCACCTTGGACCGCGTGACCTCCACCCCGCAGCGCTCGCAGACGATGCCCTTGTAGCGCACGCGCTTGTACTTGCCGCAGTAGCACTCCCAGTCCTTGGTGGGACCGAAGATGCGCTCGCAGAAGAGGCCGTCCTTCTCGGGCTTGAGCGTGCGGTAGTTGATCGTCTCGGGCTTGGTGACCTCCCCGGAGCTCCAGCCCCGGATCTGCTTGGAGGACGCGAGGCCGATCTCGATGGCGTCG
>JACCQW010000048.1 GCA_013813955.1 Solirubrobacterales bacterium | reverse complement strand
CCGTGGCGCCCAGCGCGCTCACCTCGCGCTTCGACGAAGGCACGGCGGGGAGCGACACCTCCGACCGGGTGCTCCTGTGGAAGTCCGCGATCGCCATCGGCGGCGAACGCCCCGTGGTCGGAGCCGGGATCGGGAACTTCCCGGAGGCCTATGCCGGGGTCCGCGGCCCGGACACCACCGGCGGCGATCGCCCGCTCCTCAACCAGGGCGACGGCGAGACCCTGCCGTTCCACGCCCACAACGCCTTCCTGACGGTCCTCGCTGAGCAGGGCGTGCTGGGCCTCGGGGCGCTGCTCGTCCTGGGGGCCCTCGCGCTCGGCAGCGCGCTGGCGACGGCGCGGGGGGCCGATCCGCTCGCGCGCCTCGTCGGGCTCGCATCCGGGGCCGGTCTCGCCGTGTGGGGCGTCGGTCAGCTGGTGAACGTCAACCTGTACGAGCCGGCGGTCCTGCCGCTCTTCTGCCTCGTCGGCCTGGCGAGCTCACTCGCCCGCGGGGGCCGCCGAAAGCCGAGCGCGCAGGGCGGGCGCCGAGCGGCGTAGCTCCCCGAAGATGGCGCGAGGGTCGCCGAGCATCGCGGCCCCCAGGTGCCGGCCGGCCGCGCCGCGGTCGCCGCGCGTCGCGGCGATGCGCGCACCGAGCGCGTGCACCATGGCGTCGGACCGGCGCTCGAGGGAGGTCCCTCGCATCTCGGGATGGCGGTCGAGATAGCGCTCGACGACGAGCCTGACGTCATCGATCCCGGCCTCCGGATGCGAGGTCAGTCCTGCGGGGTGGCGCCGGTAGTACACCGCCGGCTGCCGCTCGCCGCGCACGTCGGCGAGCTCGAGCGCCCGCAGCACGAAGTCCCAGTCCTCCGACACGCGAAGCCCCCCGAACCAGCCGCCCGCCCGCTCGGCGATCTCGCGGGGGAACAGCAGCGCCTGCAACCGCACCGTGAAGCGACCGAGCAGGCACGCGCGCGCGACACGACCGCCCAGGCGACAGCGCATCGTCCACACCGGACGGAGGTTCTCGTCGCAGAAGACCGTGGCGCCGTAGGCGATCGCTCCGCCGGCGGCCACCGAGAGGCGCAGCAGGCGCGCGGTACTCCCCGCCTCGAGCACGTCGTCGGCGTCGGTGTAGCGCACCCACCGCCCCCGCGAGGCGGCGAGCCCGGCGTCCCGCGCGGCGGAGACGCCGCCATGCGCCACGCGCACGACCCTCAGCCGCTCGTCGTCGATCCCGGTGAGCGTGTCCGCGATCGGTTCATCGCAGCCGTCGTCGACGACGACGAGCTCGACAGCGCAGGAGCGCTGGCCCAACACGCTCGCGACGGCCGCGCGCAGCCAGGGCTCGTGCGGGTCGAAGACGGGCATGACGACGCTCACCAGGCCGGTCGGCCCCATCAGGCCTGGGCCTCCCGCAGGATCGGAGCCCGGCGCAGGCCGCGGTGCTTCCACTGCAGGTAGTAGTAGTCGCGCAGCGCACGCACGCTCTCGCGCCGGTACTTGCGCCGGCGGGTCACGCGCTGGAAGACGTGGACGACCTCGGCCTCGGGCACGTAGTGCACGGCGAGGCCGGCGCGCCACACCCGCAGGCACCAGTCGATGTCCTCGCCCCCGTAGGAGGACAGGCGGCGATCGTACGGACCGAGGTGCTCGGCGAGCTCGCGGCGCCACATCTGCGCCGCCCCGGCGACCCACACGACCGGCCGCTCATGGTCGTGCGACCAGTCCTGCATCAGGTGATGGCGGTTCACGCGCGGGTTGTCGTCGAGGAGCGCGAGCGGCGACCGGCGCCACCAGGGCAGCGAGACCGTCGGGAACCGCCGGCAGGAGAGCTGCAGCCGGCCGTCGGGGTAGACCAGCCGCGGGCCGACCAGGCCGACCGAGGGCGCTCGATCGAGGACCTCCGCCAGGGCCTCCACGGCGCCGGGGCGCACCTCCGTGTCGGCGTCGAGCATCAGCACGAGCCGGCCGCGCGCCACGTCGACGGCGCTGTTGCGGCCGGCGACCAGCCCCTCATTGCGGCTCTTGGCGATCAGCCTCGCCTCCGGGAACGCCGATCGGACCGCGGCCGGCGTGCCGTCCACGGATCCGTCGTCGACGACGATCGTCTCGTGCGCCAGCCGGGTGCCGCGCAGTGACGACAGGCACCTCACCACGTCGTCGCGGGCGTTCAGCGCGACCACGATGACCGAGACGGTTGGCCCGTCGGTCATCGCCGTGGCGTGTCGAGCCTGATCAGGACCAGCCAACACTGCCTGGCGAACAAGGTGCTGCGCCGGAAGAGCGCGGCGTCCAGACGATCGAGCGCCGCCAGCACCGGCTCGAACAGCGGCGTGCCCCGCAGCGGGAAGGCCGCGAGCCCGAGCAGGTGGTGGTAGGTGCATCGCACGCCCCCGAAATCGTGGTCGGCCGCCCGGAGGTCGGCCAGCTTCAGCGGATGCTCGTCGGGCGTCCGCGAGCGGGGCGTCAGACGACGGAAGAGCCGCAGGGCCGGGTTGTGGCCCATGGGCTCCCGGAAGATCGCGCTGCCGCCCGGGCGCAGTACCCGCGCGATCTCGGCATAGGCACGCTCGAGGTCCAGATGGTGCAGCACGCCCGAGCCGAAGATCAGGTCCATGCTGTCGTCCGGCAGGTCGAAGCACTCCGCGTCCATGACCTCGAACGTCGCGTTCTGGACCCCCTTCCGTGCTGCGGCTTCACGCGCCTGCTCGACGGCGACCGGGGAGAGGTCGACGCCGAGGACCTGTGCTCCGCGTGCCGCGAGCACGAGGCCGAACCCGCCGTCGCCCCCACACCCGATCTCCATCGTGCGGGAGCCCTCGGCGCGGGCCGCGAGGAACTGCTCGTACGGCTCGCGGCTTCCTCGGGTGACCTCGTAGAAGCGCCGGAACGCCCCTCGGGTGTCCTCGTCGTACTGGACGTCGTGGAAGCGGCGCTCGGACTCCTTGCGGCGCTCGTCGTCGGCCTCGGCGATCGCCGGAGGCTGCGCGGGCGAGACCCGCGAAGAGGCAAGGCCGACCAGGTTGCCCACGAGGAGCGGCAGGCGCAGGGCCACCTGCTTGAGCATCACGACGCCGGCCAACCGCAGCGGGCCCGTGGGATGACCGGCGCGAGCCAGCCGCTCGGCGAGCGACGCCGTGGGGACGTAGGCGCCGTGCCGGAGGCGGTGCGCCAGCCTCGAGCTGCCGCGGCGGCCGGCCTCGCGACCGTCGCGGTACGCGCGACGCGCGAGATGGCCGGCCTTGTCGACCGGCGGATGGGCGACCTCCACGTCCTCCGCGTAGGCGATCGCGTGACCCTCGGCCGCGGCCCGCGCCGAGAACTCCGTGTCCCCGCCGCGGCGCAGGCCGGCATTGAAGCCCTCCAGGGCTTCGAAGATCTCTCGCCGCACCCACAGGTTGCCGCTGGCCGCGTGCCCTTCCGACGCGTATCGCTGCTGCTCGTAGTTCTGGAC
>JACCQW010000027.1 GCA_013813955.1 Solirubrobacterales bacterium | reverse complement strand
GTGGTGGGCACGGCCGCGGCCTGCGACCCGCGACCCGCGGCGACGAGCGCCTTGGCGGTGTCGATGACCCGGCCGCCGCCCAGGGCGACGATCAGCTCGCCCGACACCTGCTCCATAAGCTCTGCGGCGATCTCGTCCACGCGGCCCGGGCGCACCTCGTGCACGCTGGCGGCGGCGTCGGCGAGCTCGGGCGCCATCTGCCGCGCGCGGGGCGTGGTCAGCAGCGCGTAGCCCTCGCCCAGGAGCTCGGCGGCATCGGCCCGGGCGCCGGGCCCGAAGCGGATCGTGCGCTCGCCGTCCTGCCAGGTGAAGCCGGTCACGGTCGGGCAGCCTAAGTCAGAGGTTCCCCCGCTTGTCCTGCTCGCGCTCGATCGCCTCGAACAGCGCCTTGAAGTTGCCCTCGCCGAAGCCGCGCGCGCCGTGGCGCTCGATGATCTCCAAGAACAACGTGGGCCGATCGCCGAGCGGCTTGGTGAAGATCTGCAGCATGTAGCCCTCGTCGTCGCGGTCGACGAGGATTCCCTGGCGGCGCAGGTCCTGCAGCGACTCGTCGATCTCGCCCACGCGCGCGGGCACGTCGTCGTAGTAGGAGTCCGGGATCGCCAGGAACGCGACGCCGCGCCGGCGCAGCTCGGCGACCGTGCCGACGATGTCGCGCGTGGCCAGCGCGAGGTGCTGCGCGCCCGCGCCCTCGTAGAACTCGAGGTACTCGTCGACCTGCGAGCGCCTGCGGCCCTCGGCGGGCTCGTTGATCGGGAACTTCACGCGCCCGCTGCCGTCCGAGACGACCTTGGACATCAGCGCCGAGTACTCCGTGGAGATCGCCTCGCCGGCGAAGCGCAGGATCTCGGTCATCCCGAAGACGCGCTCGTAGAAGCCCACCCACTCGTCCATCTGCCCGAGGTCGACGTTGCCGACGATGTGGTCGATGGTCAGCAGCATGTCATCGGCGGCCGGCTCCTCCGGGGCCGCGCCCTCGCGCGGCGCGTAGCCCGGAAGGAACGGGCCCGCGTAGCCGTCGCGCTGGACGAAGGTGTGGACGGTGTCGCCGTAGGCGGCGATCGTCGCCACGCGGACCTCGCCGTGGTCGTCGGCGATCGTGTGCGGCTCGGCCAGCCCGTGTGCGCCGCGATCGGTCGCCTCCTGCCAGGCGGCATCGGCATCGGGCACGCCGAGCGCGATCGCCTTCACGCCGTCGCCATGGCGGTGCTGGTGTGCGGCGATCGTGCTGGCGGAGTCCAGGGCCCCGGTCAGCACGAGCCGGATGCGGCCCTGCGCCAGCACATGCGACGCGCGATCGCGCACGCCGGTCTCCAGGCCCGCGTAGGCGATCTCGCGGAAGCCGAACGCGCGCGTGAGAAAAAAGGCGGCCTGCGCGGCATTGCCGACGTAGAGCTCGACGTGGTCGATGCCGGTCAGCGGCATGAAGTCGCGGGTGCGGGGGGCAGCGAGGGCGGCGGGATCGGTCATGGCGACATGATCGCGGGTCGCGGGTCGCGCTGAAGCGGGATCCGTGCGTACGATCGCCTGACGCCGCGCGAAGCGACGACGTTGATGGCCGGATCATTGCGCTCCTGCGCGAGATCGCGCGGCATCCCGAACTCGTCGCCGCGGGGTCGGGCGGCTGGTTCAGTCGACCGGCACGGCTGCGCGCGACCGCCGATCAGGTTGCGTGAACCGGAATCCAGAGCTGCGTGAACCGCTGCGCATACGAGCCCGAATACAAGGGTAAGTCGGCTAGATCGAACGGCCAGATCGTGGCCGTCGATATGGCAGGGTCGAGGTGTACTGCCGATACCAAGGACGGTGCTGGAAATTAATACTTCCCAAGGAGCGATTCTCGAGGACGCTGTCGTGGACGTGGCGTCCGCGGGGCGGACGGCCGATCGTCTGCCCGGCGCGGCGAGCAACGACCACGCGAAGGATCTCCCCGCGCGGACCGGCGGGAGCACGATCAGGGTACCGCGGCGTCGTGTCATGGCGGTGGGCCTGGACCTCGTCGTGCTGGCGCTCGCTGGGGCATTCGTTTCGTCCTCCGGATGGTCATGGGCGGCATCGAGCGTCGGCTTGACCGTCGGATTGCTGGCAATGACCGGCCAGTACAGCTCGTACGCCAGACATGGCCTGAGCGAACAGCTGCGCACCGCCGTGGGCGTCAGCGCGGTGGGGGCTCTGACCTTGGCCGCGCTGCACACCGGTGTCGGCGACGGCGGCACGGGCGATGGACTTGCCCGAGACTGGATCGCCGCGACAACTGGGCTGGTCGTGATCCGTGTTCTGCTGGGCATGATCGACGCGCGCCGGTGGATGCGCGGGAAGGGCATGCAGCGCGTCCTCATCGTCGGTGCCGGTGAGGTCGGCAGGCTCGCCGCTCGCCGCCTCGCGGAGCGTCCGGAGCTCGGCATGGAGGTTGTGGGCTTTCTCGATCATCAGCCGCGCACCGGCGGTGAGCGGGACCCGGACGTCCTCGGGGCGAGCTGGGATCTGGAGCGCGTCGTCGCCGACCACCGCGTCGACACCGTCCTCGTCGGCTTCTCCACCGCTCCCCATCACGTGCTCCTGCGTCTCGTCCATCGCAGCTGGGACCTCGGCGCAGAGGTCCTCATGGTCCCGCGGCTGTTCGAGGTCGAAGGCACGCGCAGCCGGACGCGACACGTTGGGGGGCTGCCGCTCGTGGCGCTGCAGCCCGGCGTGCGCCGCCGATCGCCGGCCTTTCGGGTGAAGTACCTCTGCGAGCAGTTCGCGGCTGCGGTGCTGCTCGTCCTGCTGGCCCCGCTACTGGCCGTCATCGCGCTGCTGGTGCGCCTGTCCAGCCCCGGCCCGATCCTGCATCGGGCATCGCGCATGGGCCAGAACGGGCTGCCGTTCGAGATGTTGAAGTTCCGGACCATGACCGGCACTCCCGCGAATCGTGGTGAGTCGGACATCGACTGGGCGGAGGGCGCGCTTCGTGCCGCGAACGGCACCTCGCCGATCGTCCAGCTGTCCCCCCAGCCCGTCCCGCCCGACTTCTGCACGCCGATCGGCGGGTTCCTGCGCCGGACCTCGCTCGACGAGCTCCCCCAGCTGTGGAACGTCGTGCGGGGCGAGATGTCGCTGGTCGGCCCCCGCCCCGAGCGCCTCTCCTATGTCGAGCTGTTCTCGGACACGATCTACCGCTACGGGGAGCGCCATCGCGTCCGGCCGGGCATGACCGGTTGGGCGCAGGTGCAGGGCCTGCGCGGACGCACGTCGCTGACCGATCGCGTCGAGTGGGACAACTTCTACATCGAGAACTGGTCGCCCTGGCTGGATCTCAAAGTCGTCGCGCTCACCACCGTCGCGCTCTGGCGGGGCACCGG
>JACCQW010000007.1 GCA_013813955.1 Solirubrobacterales bacterium | reverse complement strand
CGCCAGGGTGGCGCGGCTGCTCGCGCGCCGCCGCCGGGTCGACGAGCGCTTCGACCCGGCCAAGGCGCTCGCGGCGACCGCGCGCTACCTGCGCATCGCGCGCGCCGAGCTCGACCGCGAGGATCTCGCGGTCGTCAGCTACCACATGGGCATCGGCAACCTCCAGGACGCGCTGGAGGCCTACGGCTCCGACGACATCTCCTACGCGCGCCTGTACTTCAACTCCTCCCCGCTCGTCCACCAGGAGGCGTGGGACAAGCTCGCGGCGCTGGGCGACGACTCCTCGACGTACCTGTGGCGCGTCGCGGCCGCGCGCGAGATCATGCGCCTGTATCGCTCCGACCCGGCTGAGCTGGACCGCGTATCGCGCCTGCAGAACGCCAAGAACTCGGCTGAGGAGCGCCTGCACCCACCCGAAGAGACCGAGCGCTTCGCCACGCCGGGCGAACTGCGCGACGCCTACGACGACGGGCACCTGGTGCAGCTGCCGCGGGCGCTGCTGGCCGCCCGCGGGGTGCGCATCGATCCCCAGATGGGCGAGCTCGCGGGGCGCCTGAAGCGCTCGCGCAAGACCTATCGCGGGCTGCGCCCGGAGGCGCTGGCGCTGCTGGTCTACCTCGGCGCCGGCACCACGGCGATCTCCGACGAGCGCCCGCTGGTGCTCACGAGCGCCGTGCGCGACGAGCGCTACCAGCGCCTGCTCGTCGGCACGAACCCCGAGGCGACCCAGAACTACTCGCTGCACACCACCGGCTGGGCCTTCGACGTGCTGCGCACCTACCGCTCGCGCGACCACGCGCTCGCGTTCCAGTTCATGCTCGACCGCCTGCAGTCCCACGACCTGATCGCGTGGGTGCGCGAGCCGGCGGCGATCCACGTGACGGCCTCGCCTCGCGCGAAGGTGCTGCTCGGCCTGCTCGGCTGACGGCCTCGTCGCGGATCAGGCGAGCAGCGTCCGCACGTGGTCGGCGACGTTGGCCGGCGTGAAGCCGAAGTTGTCTAGCACCGTCTGGCCCGGAGCTGACGCGCCGAAGCGCTCCACGGACACCGACGCGTCGGCGTAGCGCTCCCAGCCCATGCGGATGCCCGCCTCGACGGAGACGGTTGGCAGGTCGGCGGGCAGCACGGACTCGCGGTAGGCGTCGTCCTGCTGCTCGAAGAGCTCCCACGACGGCATCGACACGACGCGCACCGGCATGTCGAGCTCGTCGCGCGCGGCGAGGGCGACCCACAGCTCGCCGCCCGTGCCGATGATCGCCGCGCGCGCGCCGTCGGCGTCGGCGAGCACGTAGGCGCCGCGGGCCAGTCCCTCCGCCGAGGCGTGGGCGCCGTCGGAGCGGTCGAGGACCGGCAGGTCCTGGCGGGAGAGGGCCATCACCGCCGGGCCCTCGAGGTCCTCGAGGATCACGCGCCACGCCTCGGCGGTCTCCGCCGCATCGCCGGGGCGCAGCACGACCAGGCCGGGGATCGCGCGCAGCGCGCACAGGTGCTCGATCGGCTGATGGGTCGGGCCGTCCTCGCCGAGCGCCACGGAGTCGTGCGTGAAGACCCACGCCACCTTCAGCCCCATGAGCGCCGACAGGCGGATCGAGCCGCGCATGTAGTCGGCGAACTGCAGGAACGTGGAGCCGTACGGGCGCACGATGCCGCCGTGCGCGGCCATCCCGTTGACCGCGCCGCCCATCGCATGCTCGCGCACGCCGAAGAACACGTTGCGTCCCGATCCCTCGGCGGTGAAGCGCCCGGACTCGGGGAAGATCGTCTTGGTCGACTCCGTGAGGTCGGCGGCGCCGCCGACCATCGTCGGTGTCAGCGCCTCGAAGGCGGCCATGACCTTGCCGCCGGCCGATCGCGTCGCGAGCTCGTCCTTCTCCCAGTCGGTCGGCATCGCCTCCGCCAGGCCCGGCAGCGGACGGCCCTCCCAGGCCAGGTCCCACTCCCGCGCTCGCTCGGCGTCGTCCGCGCGGAAGGCGTCGAAGCGCTCGCTCCACGCCGAGTGAGCGCCGGCGCCCTCCTCGATCATCGAGAACGCCTCGCGCACGCTGTCGGGCACGAAGAACGTCCTCTCCGGGTCCCAGCCCATGACCTCCTTCGTCAGCGCGACCTCCTCGTCGCCCAGCGCGGCGCCGTGGGCCTTCTGGCTGCCGGACTTGTTGGGCGACGGGTAGCCGATGACCGACTTCACGCGGATGAGCGAGGGCCGGTCCTCGACCTTCTCGGCATCGCGGATCGCGGCCTCGATGGCGGCGGTGTCGTTGGCGTCGTCGACGTTGAGCACGTGCCAGCCGTAGGCATCGAAGCGCTTCTCGACCTGCTCGCGGTCGAAGCTCAGCGACGTCGGGCCGTCGAGCGAGATGTCGTTGTCGTCGTAGAGATAGATCAGGCGGCCGAGGCCGAGCTGGCCGGCGAGCGACGCGGCCTCGGAGGCGATGCCCTCCATGAGGTCGCCGTCGGAGACGATCGCGTACACGTGGTGGTCCTGCACCTCGGGGCCGAACGTGTGCCGCAGGTGCTGCTCGGCGATCGCCATGCCGACGCCGTTCGCGAAGCCCTGTCCCAGCGGCCCGGTGGTGACCTCCACCCCCGGGGTGCGCCATCCGCCCTGGTGCCACTCGCGCTCGGGGTGGCCCGGCGTCCGCGAGTCCCACGAGCGGAAGGCCTTCAGATCGTCCATCGACAGGTCGTAGCCGGCCAGGTGCAGGGCGCTGTAGAGCAGCATCGACCCGTGCCCGGCGGAGAGCACGAAGCGGTCGCGATCCTGCCAGTCGACGTCTGCCGGATCGTGCTTCATCACGTCCGCGTAGAGGACGAACGCGGACGGCGCCATGCCCAGCGGCAGGCCGGGATGGCCGGAGTTGGCGCGCTGGATGGCGTCCATGCTCAGGGCACGGATCGCGTCGATGCAGAGCTGGTCGGTCGGTTCGGTCATGGGTCCCGCAGCCTACCCGGGCATCGCGCCGGGCGGGCAGCGGGGAGCGCCCCTCGGGTAGCCTGCGGCCATGCCCGACGAACCCACGCTGTGCCTGGTCGAGATACCGAAGGGCAGCCGCAACAAGTACGAGTGGGATGAGGATCTGCAGGCGATCAAGCTCGATCGCTTTCTCTTCAGCTCGGTCGTCTACCCGACCGACTACGGCTTCATCCCGGACACGCACGGCGAGGACGGCGATCCCCTCGACGCCATGGTCTGCGTGTCCGAGCCAACCTTCCCTGGGTGCGTCATCCCGGTGAAGGTCATCGCGCTCTTCAAGATGAGCGACGACAAGGGCGTCGACGACAAGGTCCTCTGCGTCCCGCTCGAGGACCCCAACTGGAACCACATTGACTCGCTCGAGGACCTGCCGAGCTCGCTGACGCGGGAGATCTCCCACTTCTTCGCGATCTACAAGCAGCCGGAGGGCAAGGAGGTCATCGTGGACGGCTGGTACGACAAGGCCGACGCCCTCGAGGTCATCGCGGAGGCGCGTGAGCGCTGGGCCGCCTGCCAGTCCGGCCGGGACTAGCCCGGGGCGGGACGCCAGGCCAGAGGGTCTCCCGGCGCCACGCCGGCGGACTAGGATCGGGCGATGACGACAGGTGAGACCGTCCGGGTTCCCGACGCGGCGTTCGAGGGGTTACCGGGGTTCGGGTTCGCCCCGCACCACACGATGATCGGCGACGTCCGGATCGCCTACCTGGACGAGGGGCCGCGGGACGGCCCGCCGGTCTGGTTCATGCACGGCGAGCCGACGTGGTCCTACCTGTGGCGGAAGGTCTTCCCCCCGGTGGCCGCCGCCGGCTTCCGCTGCATCGTCCCGGACCTCGCGGGGTTCGGCCGGTCCGACAAGCCCACCGACGTCGGCTGGTACTCCTACGACCGCCACGTGGAACTCGGCGCGGAGCTGCTGGAGCGGCTCGATCTGCGCGAAACGACGGTGGTGGTGCACGACTGGGGTGGTCCGATCGGGCTGCGGCTGGCGGTGGAGCATCCCGGGCGAATCACGCGAATGGTGATCATGGACACCGGCCTGTTCACCGGTGAGCAGGCGATGTCGCCCGCCTGGAACGCATTTCGCGACTTCGTCGAGCGCACCGAGGACCTGCCGATCTCGATGCTCGTGCGCGGTGCGGTGGCGCGCGCGATCGACGACGAGGTCGCAGCCGCCTACGACGCGCCGTTTCCCGCCCCCGAGTCGAAGGCGGGGGCTCGGGCGTTCCCGTTGATGTTGCCGACCACGCCCGATGCCCCGGGAGCAGCCGCCGGAAAGCGCGTGCTCGAGGCGCTGCGCGAGGACCGTCGCGCGAAGCTCTGCCTCTGGGCCGACTCGGATCCGATCATCCCGTTCGAGGTGGGCGAGCGCTTCGCCGCGGCTATCAACGCGGATCCCCCGGAGAAGATCGCGCAGGCGTCGCACTTCCTCCAGGAGGACGCCGGCGAGCAGATCGGCCACCGGATCGCCGACTGGCTCGCTGCCTGACCTGCGGGCGGTCCCCGTCGCCGCCTCAGGTTTACGCGAGGCGCGTGAGGAACGGCAGCACCGCGGCCTCGAACCGATCCGGGCGCTCGAGACTGGGGAGATGGGTGCTGTCGGGGATCGCGGCCGCTTCGGCACCCGTTACCCCTGCGACCAGGAAGGCGGAGCCCGCGTTGACGCTCGGTACGTCGAGGGCGCCGGTGACCGCCAGGACAGGCAGCGCGAGCTCGCCCAGGCG
>JACCQW010000439.1 GCA_013813955.1 Solirubrobacterales bacterium | reverse complement strand
GTTCGCTGTCGGTCAAGTACGCCACCCGCGAGGCGGAGGTCGACGACCTCCTGCGCGACGACGTGCTCGTCGACCTCTACGCCGTCGTGCGGCAGGGACTCCAGGTCGGCGAGGACAGCTACTCGCTGAAGAAGCTCGAGCGCCACCACGACTTCATCCGGCTGGAGAAGCGGGTGCGCGAAGGCGGCGGGTCGATCATCACCTACGAGACGTGGCTGGAGACCGGCGACGACGAACTGCTGGAGGCCATCCGCGCCTACAACGAGGACGACTGCACCTCGACCCTGTCGCTGCGCGACTGGCTGCTGAACACGATGCGCCCCGCCGCCGAGGCGCAGTTCAGCGTCGACTTCGACGACCTCCGCGAGCCGGAGCCCGAGGAGGAGCACGGCCCGCCGAAGTGGATGCCCGATGCCCTGGAGCTGATCGAGCCGTTGATCGCAGGATTGCCGGCACACGGTGATGAGGACGACGCCGAGCAGGCCGAGCGACGACTGCTCTCGCACCTCCTGCTCTACCACTGGCGCGAAGGGAAGCCGACGTGGTGGCGCTACTTCGATCTGCGCGATCAGCCGCTGGATGAGTTGCTCGACGACCGTGACGCCATCGCCTACCTCGAGCCCGACCGCGCCCATCCGCCCGTCCCGTTCAAGCGGTCGCTGGATTACAGCTTCACGTTCCCTATTCAGGAGTTCCGGCTCAAGCCCGGCGAGGCGGATGACCCCACGACCGATGAGAACTACAACGTCGTCGCGGTGGAGGAGAACCGAGTCGTCATCCGTCGCGGGTCGACGCGTCCTGCTCCGACGCCTGTCGCGCTCGTCGATGCCACCGTCATCCCGGTCGCGGTGCTTCGCGAAGCGCTGATGGCGCTCGCAGCCGCGGTACTCGCCGGCGAGAGCAGATTCCAGTCCGTGCGAGCCCTGCTGCGTCGTGAGCCACCCGCGCTCGCTTCGGGACAGCTCGGCGAGGACATCGACGCCTTGGTCTCCACGACACTCGGCCTCGATCACTCCGTCCTGCCGGTCCAAGGCCCGCCCGGCACCGGCAAGACCTTCCGTGGCGCCCGCATGATCGTCGCGGCGCTCGCCGCGGCCCGCCGCGTCGGCATCACCGCGCCCAGCCATGCCGCGGTCCAAAACCTGCTCGCCGACGTCGAGCGATGCGCGCATGAGCAGAGCCGGACGTTCACCGGAATCTACAAGGGCGAGGGTTACGACAGCCCGCACGGACTCGTCGACGAGTGCGATGAAAACGACGACGTCACCGACGAGCATCAGCTCGTAGCCGGCACGGCGTGGCTCTTTGCCCGCGACCAGCATCGCGAGGGCTTCAATCTCCTGTTCATCGACGAGGCCGGCCAGTTCGCGCTCGCAGACGCGGCCGCCGTCGGGCTGGCCGCCAAGAACCTCGTGCTGCTCGGTGACCCGCAGCAGCTGCCGCAGGTCACCCAGTCAGACCACCCGGGCGGCTCGGGCGGATCCGTCCTTGAGCACGTCCTCGATGGTGAGCAGACGATCCCGCCGGGCCGTGGGGTCCTGCTCACCGAGACGTGGCGGATGCACCCCGACGTGTGCGCCTTCGTGTCCGAGCGCAGTTACGACGGTCGCCTGCATTCACGCGACGCCTGCGCTCGCCGACGCATCACCGCGTCGCAAGGCGCCCTCACCGGCAGCGGCCTGCGCGCCATCCCGGTCGAACACACCGGCCGAAGCCAGGCCAGCCCCGAAGAGGCAGCCGCGATCGCCGCCGCCTGCACCGACCTGCTGACGGGCGCCACCGTCACCGACGACGAGGGCCACACGCGCGCGCTCGTGGAGCCCGACATCCTCATCGTCGCGCCGTACAACCTCGCGGTGCACTGCATCCGTGAGCACGTGCCCGCCGGAGTGCGCGTCGGCACCGTCGACCGCTTCCAGGGCCAGCAGGCACCCGTCGTCTTCTACGCAATGACCTGCTCGGCCGGTGAGGACGTCCCTCGCGGCGTCGACTTCCTCTTCGACGCCCACCGCTTGAACGTCGCGATCTCCCGTGCTCAGTGCCTCGCCGTTCTGGTCCACAGCCCGCGACTGCTCGACACCGACTGCAACTCGCTGGAGACGATGGCGCTCGTCGACGGCGCCTGCCGCTACCTCGAGCTCGCAGCCGAGCCCTACGACAAGGAAGAAGCGGCGCCGTGACCGCTGACGATCTCGTTCGGTCGATCTGCGACCAGAATCTGGCCGTCTACCGGGCGAGCCCCATCCGCCTGCGCGAAGACGTCGGACAGGAAGCGGAGATTGCCCATGACTACCGCGGGCGCATCGTCTATGAGCTGCTTCAGAACGCAGACGATGCGATGGCCGACAACTCCGGTACGCATGACGCGATCTTCGTTCGCCTGACTGACACCGACCTCTGGGTCGGCAACTCTGGCCGGCCACTCGACGACGACGACGTCCGCGGCCTGTGCGGAATTGGAGCCAGCAGCAAGGGCGGAGCCGTCAATCGCAAGCGCGCCTCGATCGGGCACAAGGGCATGGGGTTCAAGTCGGTCCTGGAGATCACCGACGCTCCCGAAGTCATCTCGGAGACCCACGCGTTTCGCCTGGGTCGACATCTCGCCAGTGAACCGGTGAGCGCCCTCATGAGCGAGATCGGCGAGCCGGTACCTGCGCGCGTGCCCGCGATGCGCTTTCCGGCCACGCTCGATGACCTGCCCGCTGAGTGGGCACGGGCGCAAGCAGCTGGTGTGCGCGCGCTGTTTCGGTTCCCGCTCCGAGCCGACCTCGGGCCCGACCAACGCAGGAAGCTGGCCGACCGGCTCATCGATCTCCCGGTGACGGCGATCTTGTTCCTCAAGCACCTCGAACGCATCGATGTCGAGGTCGACACCGAGGATCGGACCGAGACATTCTGCTGGGCGATCACCCGCACCGTCGACGACGGTGGCGAATGGGCGCCCGTTGCCGGCCTCTCGAAAACCGGGCTCTACCGCGTCGATGTCGCTGCCGACCACGCGGACGATCGCTCCTTCCTGGTCGCTCACGACGACGACCTTGAGATCGGCGCCCATCGCGGCGGACTCGACGAGTACGCGTGGAGCGGCGTCGAGCTCAGTGAGGTCTCGGTGGCCGTTCGGCTCCACGACCAGCGGCCAGTCGAGGTCGAGCAGTCCGCCCGGGTCCTACATGTCTTCCTGCCAACGGGCGAGACCTGCCCGTACCCAATCGTGATCAACGGGGCATTCAGCGCAGACCTGTCGCGACAGGAAGTCCGTGTGTCGCGCGATCCGGACGACTACAACGGTTGGCTGCTTGCCGAGGCAACTCGCGTCTTCGCCCGCAGACTCGTCCCTGCGCTTCTCGACCTCGGCGCGACAGACCCAGAAGTGCTCAGCCTCCTCAACCGTGGCGCAGCTGAGCCGGGTGACGCCGCCGCCACGGGAACGGGTCAGGTCCTCGTAGACGCGATGCGTGACGCGGTTGCGGATGCGCCCTTCGTGCCCATCTCGTCCGACGTTCGGCGGTCTCTGGCCGAGATCGTCGTACCTCCACTCGCCGATGACTCCGAAGCCGGAGGCATGTTCCGCTCCCTGTTGGCCGATGACGCCGGGTTCGACGACCGGGTCTTCCCTGAACCCGAACTCTGCGCCGGACGCTCCGCGTTCGTGTTGGTCGATCATGGTGCCGCCGCGCTGGACGTGTCAGCAGCACCTGGCC
>JACCQW010000416.1 GCA_013813955.1 Solirubrobacterales bacterium | reverse complement strand
TCCGAGCCCTGGGTGGCGAGGCGCCGGCGCAGCTGGGCCACCGCGCGGTGCACCGCGGCCAGGTTCTCCACCGGGGTTCCCGGAAGGCCGCGGTCGAGGGTGGCGAGGGGCCGGGCCGGGGGCATGGACCGCGTCCGCTCGATCAGTCCCCGCTCGAGCTCCCGACGGAGGTGGCGCTCGAAGAGGCGGAGGCGCTCGCGGGGCACGGAGTCGGGCTCCGGACGCTGGGCCCGGTCATCATCGCCACTCGCCCGCAGCCCGAGGGTCCGGCGGATGCGCTGCACGTCCACGCCGATCACGCCCGACCCCTCGCCCTGCCGCCCGAAGGCGGCGATGGCGAGGCGCGCGGAGTCCCGCATCTCCCCGTCGGAGCCGCGCCGGATCGCGTCGCGGATGCGCCCACGGAGCTCCTCGGTGTCGAGGCGCTCTCCGCCCTCGTACCGCCGCTCGGAGAGCCCGCGCTCGATGGCCTGGCGCTCGGGAGCGCGGAAGAAGAAGCGCTCGAAGCAGAGCTCGAAGAGGCGCCGGTCCTCGGGGGACTTGGCCAGCGTGGCCGCCAGGGCCTCGCGGAAGTCCTCGGGGTCCGTCCAGGAGATCTCGCCGAGCACGGCGAAGGCGTCCAGCAGCTCGGCGGTGCCGCTGCCCAGTCCCTCGGCGCGCAGCTCCTCGCCGAACTGCACCAGCCGCGCTGCGATGCCGGGCGGCCCGCTCTCCGCCGCCGCACCGGGGCGCCGCTCAGGGGCGGGGGGAGGCAAGGGACGCCGGGCCGTCGAGCTTCACGCCCACGCGTTCGGCCACGATGTCGATGTCGGTGCGGTGCTTGACGATGACCGACATCGTCTGGCGGAAGACGTCGGCGTCGAGGTCCTGCGCGCCCAGCAGCAGCAGCGCGCGCGCCCAGTCGATCGACTCGGCGATCGACGGCGGCTTCTTCAGGTCGAGCTCGCGCACCATGCTGATGACCTCGACGAGCTTGCGCGCCACCGTCTCCGGCAGCTCGGGCGCGTGCAGGCGGACGATCTCCAGCTCGTGCTCGAGCTCGGGATAGTCCAGCCACAGATACAGGCAGCGGCGCTTGAGCGCCTCGGTCAGCTCGCGCGAGTTGTTGGAAGTGAGCAGGACCACGGGCCGCGTGCGCGCCTCGACGCGCCCGAGCTCGGGGATCGAGATCTGGAAGTCCGAGAGGACCTCCAGCAGCATCGCCTCGAACTCCTGGTCGGTCTTGTCGATCTCGTCGATGAGCAGCACGATCGGCTTCTCGGAGGTGATCGCGTCCATCAGCGGGCGCGAGAGCAGGAACTCCTCGCCGAAGATGTCGTCCTGGACCTCGCGCCAGCCGGTGCCCTCGGCCTCGGCCTGGATGCGCAGCAGCTGCTTGCGGTAGTTCCACTCGTACAGCGCCTTGGCCTCGTCGAGGCCCTCGTAGCACTGCAGGCGCACGAGGCGGCGGTCCAGGACCTTGGCCAGCGCCTTGGCCAGCTCGGTCTTGCCGACGCCCGCGGGACCCTCGACGAGGATCGGCTTGCCGAGCTTGGTGGCCAGATAGGAGACCAGCGACGTCGACTCGCCGGGCAGGTAACCCACGGAGCGCAGGCCTTCGGTGACGGCGTCGACGGAATCGGGTGCGGCGGCCATGGACGCAGGATGATAGGAACTCCACCGTGATCGCCACGATCCTCGCCGCGTCCGACGTGCCCGCGGCGCCGGTCGTCGCCCTCATGGGGATCGGGGCCCTGATCGCCATCGGCGGGCACATCGCCCGCTCGCGCCGCACCGCCGCGCTCGGCATCGCGATCCTCTTCGCCGCGACGCTACTGATGATGGTCGGCGCCTACATCGCCTTCGAGGACGATGCCGCCGATCCCCGCCCCCGCGGTCAGCCGGGCGGTTTCTGACCACGCGCTGGGCGAATCATGCACGCAGAGCGTGCCTATCTCGCCCGGGGCGGGTCCTAGCGCAGCCGCACGCGGCGCGAGACGGCCACGGAGCGCCCCTGCGCGTCGGTGGCGCTGAGCGCCACGCGGATCGCGCCGCGCGTGGAG
>JACCQW010000414.1 GCA_013813955.1 Solirubrobacterales bacterium | reverse complement strand
ATGGTGTAGGGAACGTTCGTCGACTTGATCGACACCTTGAAGTCCTCGAACTCCACGCGGTGCATCAGCTCGACGAACTCGACGGCGGCGGCGACGAGTGCCTCGACGGGGCTCGTCCGCTCGAGCTCGTGCAGATGCTTCGGCAGCGAGCCTGAGTTGACGCCGATTCGCATCGGGACCTTCTTCTCGGTCGCCTTGATCGCGACCTCGGCGACCTTGTCGCGGCCGCCGATGTTGCCCGGGTTGAGGCGGATGCAATGGGCGCCGGCGTCGAGGCGGCCTTGGCGCGCTGGACGACCTCGGCGACCTTCTCGGGCCCGCCGATGTTGCCGGGGTTCAGGCGAATGCAGTGCGCGCCCGCGTCGATGGCCTTCAGTGCCAGGGTGTGGTTGAAGTGGATGTCGGCGATGATCGGGATCGGGGACTGCACGACGATCGTCCGCAGCGCCTCGACGTCCTGCTCGCGCGGAACGGCGACGCGGACGATGTCCGCGCCGGCCTCGGCGACCTTGTGGATCTGGTCCATGGTCGCCTGCAGGTTGGCGGTCTCCGTCTTGGTCATCGTCTGCACGGCGACGGGGGCGCCTCCGCCGACGGGGACGTCCCCTACCGTGATCTGTCGCGTGGAAGCCATGTTCCTCCATTCTACGGAGGGCCCCCCGGGGCCCGATCAGACCTAGTGGGCGTGTACGGGACCGCCCGCGGCCCGCTGGCCCGCATGGCCGAGCCGTTCGCGGCGCGCGCGCGGGCGCGCCGCCATGCGACGCTCTTCGCGCTGACGGGCCTGCCGGCCGGGGCGCGGATCGTCGACGTCGGTTGCGGCTCGTCGGGGCTGCGCGGCTTCGAGCCCGGGCTGGACGTCACCGGTGTCGACCTCGTGGAGCGCCCCGCCTACCCGGGGCCTTTCGTGCTCGCCGACGCCGCGCGGCGCCTGCCGTTCGCCGACGCGGAGTTCGACCTGGCCTACTGCACCAGCGTGGTCGAGCACGTCGCGCCCGCCCGCCGCGCGGCCTTCGCCGCCGAGGTCAGGCGGGTGGCGCGCGGCTGGTACGTCCAAACCCCCGCGCGCTCGTTCCCCGTCGAGCCCCATGCGCTGCTGCCGGGCGCTCACTGGCTGCCGCGGCGGGCGCGGCGCGCCTACTGGCGCCTCGGCGCCGCAGGGTCGTGGGAGGAGGACCTCAGGCTGCTCTCCCGGCGCGAGCTCGAGGAGCTCTTCGGCCCGGCCGTGCCAGAGCGCTTCGCGGGCCTGGTCAAGTCGTGGATCAGCGTGCGTCCCCCGTCATGAGCGCCGCCGTCATCCGGCCGGCGGGCGAGCAGGACCTCGAAGCGATCGGCGCGATCTACGCGCACTACGTCGAGCACACCGCGGCGACCTTCGATGTCGACGTCCCGGACCTCGACGCCTGGCGGGCCCGGTGGCGCGCGGCGGGCGGCGTCGGGCACCCCTGGCGGGTCGCCGAGCTCGAGGGGGTGGTCGCCGGGTACGCGACCGCCTCGGCCTTCCGCCCCAAGGCCGCCTACTTCTCCACCGTGGAGACGACGATCTACCTGCGTCCGGACACCGTGGGCCGCGGCCTGGGACGTGAGCTCTACGCCCACGTGCTGCGCGCCGCGGCCGCAGCGCCCTTCCACCTCGCCGTCGCCGGGATCACGCTGCCCAACCCGGGCTCGGTGGCGCTGCACGAGGCCCTGGGGTTCACGCCCGTGGGCACGTTCTCGCAGATCGGCCACAAGCTGGGAGCATGGCGGGACGTCAGCTGGTGGCAGCTGCGCCTCGGCTCGTCATAGCGTGGCCCACAGGTGCATCACGGCATAGGAGCGCCAGGGCCGCCAAACCTCTGCGCGCACCGTGACGGCCGCGGCCGCGGTCGGCTCGCCGAGCGCCCGCAGCGCGTGGATGACACCGAGGTCCGTGGGCAAGAACGCGTCGGGGTCGCCCAGCGCGCGCATCGCGATGTAGGACGCCGTCCATGGCCCGATCCCGCGCAGCGCGAGCAGCCCGGCGATCGTGGCGTCGCGGTCGGCGCCCGGCTCGAGGTCGACGTCGCCCGACGCGATCGCCTGCGCCATCGCGACGAGCGCGGCGCCCCGCGAGCGGGGTAGCGAGAAGCTCTCCGGGTCGGCCTCGGCCAGCGCCTGCGGGCCGGGGAAGACGTGGGTCAGCGCGGGCGGCGTGCTGGCGCCTTGGGGCGCGGGCGGCCCGCCGTCGATGGCACCTCGGTCGGCGAGCGTCAGCGGCTCGCCAAGACGCTCGACGAGCCGGCGGGCCTGCGTGCGCGCCGCGGCGACGGAGACCTGCTG
>JACCQW010000393.1 GCA_013813955.1 Solirubrobacterales bacterium | reverse complement strand
CCTCTACGGCTACTCCGTCGCGGCCGAGCTGCGGCCGGAGACCCGCTATGACCAGGTCGTCGAGGCGCTCGGCGGCCATGGTGAGCTCGTGCGATCGCCGGCGCAGCTGCGACCGGCGCTCCAGCGGGCGTTTGCCGCCGATGTCCCGGCGCTCGTCAACGTGCTGACCGATCCCGCGATCGCCTACCCGCGGCGATCGAGCTCGAGCTGGACCCGTATGACCGCGACCGCGTCCACGGCCATCGGCTGGAGCTGAGCACCTGCGAGCTGCTGCTCGCCCGCCTGGCGCAGATGCCCGAGGACGAGCGCCGCGCGGTGGTCGGCCTGCACCCCGACCGCGCGCCGACGATCGTCGCCGGCGTGGCCATGCTCATCGAGGCGATGCGCGCGTTCGGACTGGAGGCCGTCGAGGTCTCCGAGCACGACATCCTGCGCGGCGCCGCCCTGCGCCTGGCCGCCGGGTCGCCCCCGGGTCCCGGGCCCGCGTCCTAGAGCACACGCGCGAATCCGGTTCGACGAACGTCCGATCCAGGTGGCTCGCGCACCATCCGATACCGCTCGTGCCGGTGAGGTTCCTCGCTCCCACAGGGCGGGGCACCGAGCCGGTCATAGGCCCGGGCGTATGCCGGATCGGATCGGCGCCTCCCGCCGTCCGGGCCACTCGAACAGGCCCACGCTAGGCATGTACCCCTGCCCGTCCTGACGGGGCCGACTCAGGAAGCCGCCCTCTCCCCTGGGGGGCGGCTTCCGCCTTTCTAGTGGTTGCGCCTGTAGGTCGTGATGTCCTTGATCCAAGGGCGTCAGGACTTGCGGGAGGGCTCCTAGGCCAGGTTCACCCGTCGCGGATAGACCACGGTGGGGTCGGTGAGCACGTTGACCAGGGCCGGGCGGCCGGCCTCGAACGCGCGCGCCAGCGCCTGCTTGAGCTCACCGGGCTCGCGGACGAGCTCGCCGTGGCCGCCGAGCGCCTCGACGACCTGGTCATAGCGGGTCTCCGGGCGCAGCTCCGCCGCGACCGAGTAGCCGTAGAGGAACTCCATCGGGTGCTTCTCCAGCGCCCAGATCCCGTTGTTGCCCATGACCCCGACGACGTCGACGCCATGGCGCGCGAGCGTGTCGAACTCCATGCCGCTGAAGCCGAACGCGCCGTCGCCGACCAGCAGCACCACCTGGCGACCGGGGTGCGCGAGCTTGGCAGCCAGCGCGTAGCCCGGGCCCGAGCCCAGGCAGCCGAAGGGCCCCGGGTCCAGCCAGCAGCCCGGCTCGTAGGAGTCGATCACGCGCCCGGCATAGGAGACGAAGTCGCCGCCGTCGCCGATGAGGATCGCATTGCGATCGATCACCTCGCCGAGCTCGGCGTACAGGCGCATCGGGTGCAGCGGGGAGCGGTCGTCGGCGCGCTCGGCGCGCTCGGCGTCGCGCTTCTCGGTCTCGGCGACGCGCAGCTGGCCCGCCCAGCCGGCGTGATCCTTCCCGCTGCCGCCGGCGCCGCGGCGCAGGTCGTCGAGGATCCCGGTCAGCCCGCCGTAGAGCTCGGCGGCGACCGCGCGGGGATGCTCGCGCACGGGCTGCACCCGATCGGCGACCACGATCTCCGTCTCGTCGCCGAACGCGCCGCCGAAGCCCAGGCGGAAGTCCATCGGCACGCCCACGACGAGGGCGAGGTCCGCCCCCTTCAGGCCGGTGGCGCGGGCGCGCGAGAAGAACAGCTCGTGGTCGGCCGGGATGCAGCCGCGCGCGAGCCCGTTGAGAAACACCGGGATGCGCAGCTCCTCGGCCAGCGCGCGCAGCGCGCTCTCGCCGTGGCCCCAGTACAGGTCGGTGCCGGCCATGATCACCGGGCGCTCGGCCCCGCGCAGCAGCGCGATCGCCCGCTCGAGGGCGCCGCCGTCGGCCTGCGGCCCGGACGCGGGGTCGGGCAGCGGCGCGGGCTCGCCGGGATCGGGCGCCTCACCGAAGACCTGGTCCATGGGAAAGTCCACGAACGCGGGGCCGCCGTGCGGCGTGACCGCCGCAGTGAGCGCGTCGTCGAGCAGGCCCGGGATCGCCGCCGTCGACTCCGCAGTCGCGGCGAACTTGGTCAGCGGGCGCACGAACGGGACGTGGTCGAGCTCCTGCAGCGAGCCCTGCCCCCAGCGCATCGCGGGCGCGCGCCCGCCGAGCACGAGCATCGGCGAGTGGTTCTGCTGCGCGGAGCCCATCGCGCTCATGCCGTTGGTCACGCCGGGGCCGGCGGTCAGCGCGGCGACGCCCGGCTGCCGCGTGACCTTCGCCCAGCCCTCGGCGGCGAACGCGGCGGCCTGCTCGTGACGGACGTCGACGATGTGGATGCCCTCGTCGCGGCAGCCGTCGTAGATCGAGAAGAGGTGGCCGCCGGAGAGCGTGAACAGCTTCGTGACGCCGTGGGCCTTCAGGCGGCGGGCGACCAGGCGACCGCCGTGCACGGTGTCGGGGGCGGCGATCGCGTCCGGGGCGGTTATCTCGGGGGCGGTCGTGTCGGAGGCGGTCATCTCGGAGGCCATGGGGCCGAGACCCTACCGGTTGAACGCCGGCGTTTCTACGAGCCCAGCGCGGTGGCGGGCGGCACCGCCCGATCGGCGCCCGCGCGCGTCGCGGAGATGACCGGCGCATGCACCTCGACGCGCTCGCTCTTGCCCTTCAGCGCCACGGTCCCGCGCGGCTCGAAGCCGACCGGCGCGCGCGTGAGCAGGACCCGCGTGGCCTCGGTGATCAGCAGGTCGTCGCCGGTCTCGCGCGTGAGCTGCTCCACGCGCGCCGCCGTGTTGACCGGATCGCCGATCACGGTGAACTCCAGGCGCCCGCCGCCGCCGACGGTCCCGGAGACCACGGGGCCGGAGTTGACCCCGATCCCGATCCGCAGCCGCCCGCGGTAGGTCTCGCGCACCCGTGTCGCCATCTCCAGCGCCGCGCACACCGCCCGGTCGGCGTGGTCCTCGCGGCGGTCGGGAGCGCCGAAGACGCCGAGCAGCCCGTCGCCGATGAACTTGTTCGCGTGCCCGCCGTGGGCGACCAGCACGGGGACCACCACCTCGAAGAACCCGTTGAGCTCGGCCACCACCTCCGTGGCGGTCGAGCGCTCCGCGAACGCGGTGAAGTCGCGGATGTCCAGGAACAGCACGCTGACCTCGACCTCCTGGCCCTCGAGCACGGCGCCCTCGGTGAGCACGCGGTCGGCCAGCTCGGGGTCGACGTAGCTGCCGAAGGCCTCGCGCAGTGCCTCGCGCTCCTCCAGCCCGGCGACCATGTCGTTGAAGGCCCCCGACAGGCGCCCGGTCTCGTCCGTGCTGAGGACGGGGACCCGGACGGTCAGGTCGCCGCGGGCCACCTCCTCGGTCGCCCGGCGCAGGTCGCCGAGGGGACCGAGGATCGAGCGCGAGAGCAGGATCGACAGCTCGAGCGAGAGCGTGAACGCGACGACCACGGCCACGACGACGTCGAAGCCCAGGTCGGCCAGCTCTGCCGAACCGGTGGTCGACAGCGCGGAGACCACTACGCCGGTGATCACGTTGATGGCCGGCAGCGCCACGAGCAGGCGCCAGCGCACCGGGACCACGCGCGTGCCCTCCACGCGCGCGCGAGCCGGCAGGTCGCGCGCCACCTGCTCGAGCACCGGGCGCAGTACGAGCTCGAGGCCGAAGAAGCGCAGCAGGACGCCGTAGGCGACGACCACCGCGCTGCCCCCGACGAGGATCGCCACCGAGTACCACTCGAGATCCAGAAACCAGGTGATGACCACGGCGATCGGCACGAGGTTCACGGGCACCGCGAAGAACCAGCGGTAGCTGAGCGCACGCAACGGCAGGCTCACGAGCGCCGCCCACGCCGCGGGCGCGTCCTCGGGCCGGCGCCCACCCCGCAGCCACGGGTCGGCCGGGCGCAGCAGGCGGAAGGCGACGGTGGTGGCGAGCAAGATCTCCGTCAGCGTCAGCGCCTCGGCCACCGCGACGATCGTCCAGAACTCGCCCGCGCTCATGTCCTGGTAGAGCGTTAGCAGCCCGACACCACCCAGCGCGACCAGGAAGGCGGTCTGGTACCACAGGGCGATGACCACGCGCGGATAGCGCCTGCCCAGCACCCGCCACAGGAAGCGCAGCGGCCGGACCATGTGGTGATGATGACCGCTCGGGGTCGGGCGCGACAGGCCTAGGAGGCGGCGCGGGCGGCGGCGGCCGCCTCGGGGAGGCGGTCCTCCCCGCAGAACAGCAGCCGGCCGAGCTGCAGCACCGGGAGGCGATCGGCCCCCGAAGCCAGCAGGCGCCGCCCGGCGTCCTGCATTGGACCGTCGCGACGGCTGTCGCCGGCGGCCTGCAGGCACTCGTCAAGGCCCAGGCCCGCGGCAGCGGCGGCTTCGGCCAGGATCTCGGGCGCGTCGACGTCGTAGCCGCCGCAGAAGGCCAGCCGGCTGGCGGCCAGCACGAAGG
>JACCQW010000388.1 GCA_013813955.1 Solirubrobacterales bacterium | reverse complement strand
CCGCGGCTGGGTGCTCGAGCTACGCGGGGCGCGCACGCGCACCTACCGCGTCGAGGCCGCGCTGGGCACGCTGCGCCGCGGAGCCTTCCGGCCCTGCCGCATCCTCGCCGGTCGCTCCGGACCCAGGCCGTTGTCACGCAAGCGCTGGCGCTACGACCGTTCCACCGGCGTGCTGACCTTCCGGGTGCGGGCGCGCGCCGCACGTGTGCAGGTCCTCCGCCGCTGCCGGCCGCGACGATGAGCATCGGATGCATGCTCATCGTGACGCCGGGCCGTCGGCTAGCTCCCGCGCCCGCAGCAGCACCGCGTCGATCATCGGCTCGGTCAGCACGCCGGTGAACGTGTTCTGCTGGCTGGGGTGAAAGCAGCCCAGCAGCGTCCGCTCGCCGGCGGGGGCCTCGGCGCCGTGACCGAAGCGCGGCCACGGCCGCGACGGCTCGAGCAGGCGCAGGGCGGCCGCCCAGCCGAAGGCCCCCAGGCAGAGCACGACCCGCACTTCGCCCAGCAGCGCGAGCTCGGCCGCCGTCCACGGCAGGCAGGTGTCGCGCTCGGCGGGCGTGGGCTTGTTGGCCGGCGGCGCGCAGCGCACCGCGGCGGTGATCCATGCCCCGGTCAGGGCCAGGCCGTCGTCGCGGTGCGTCGACGTCGGCTGGCTGGCGAAGCCGGTGCGGTGCAGCGCCGCGAACAGGAAGTCGCCCGAGCGATCGCCTGTGAACACCCGGCCGGTGCGATTGGCCCCGTGCGCGGCGGGGGCGAGGCCGAGCAGCAGGACGCGGGCCGCCGGGTCGCCGAACCCGGGGATCGGGCGTCCCCAGTACTCCTCGCCGGCGAACGCGGTGCGCTTGTCGCGCGCGACCTTCTCACGCCAGCACACCAGCCGCGCGCAGCGTCGGCAGGCGGTGATCTCGCGCTCGAGTGCGGTCAGTCGCCCGGCCAGCCGAGCGCTGCGCGGGCGGCTCACTCGGGGGAGTGCGATAGCAGCCCGAGGATGAGGCGCTCCACGAGCGGCAGCAGGTCGAGCATGCTCTGCGGATGGCCGGTACGCAGCTGGCGCGAGACGAGCTCGAACGTCGCGCCGGCGATCGCGAACGCGTCGTCGGGGGACGCGAACGCCGGCCCGCCGGCGCGTCTGGCCGCCCGCACCGTGTCGCGGTACATGACCTCGGCGAAGCCGTTGAGCACGGTGTCGCGGCGCTCGGCCCCCCGTGGGCCGGCGCCCACCATCTCCACGAGGACGGTCTGCGACATGGCGGGGTTGACCTCGATCGTCTCGAAGATCGCGCGCAGGCCCGCCCGGTGGCGGTCCGCCCACCCGGGGCCGGCCGCGGCGGCAGCGGTCGTCAGGGCATCGAGCATCATCTGCGAGGCGTAGTCGAACAGCGCCAGGATGCACTCCTCCTTGTTGGCGAAGTGCTCGTAGAAGGTCGCCTTGGACATCCCCGCCTCGCGGCTGATGGCCTCGGCGCTGGCCTCGGCGTAGCCCAGCCGCGCGAAGACCGCGGCCGCCGCACCGAAGAGCCGCACCTTCTGGGCTTCCAGGCGAACCTCGAGGGGAGGGGCGTGACGGCCGCGCGGGACCGGAGACTGGGGATCGACCGCATCGGACACGGCGCCCAGTCTAGATAGGCTGCCGGGCGTGCAACCCGCCGCAGTCCTCTGCCTCGTGGCCCTCACCGTGGCCGGATGCGGCGCCTCGGCGCAGGATTCCTCGGAGGACTTCAAGGGCGAGAAGCGTGTAGTGGCCGTCGCCGTCGAGGACCTCGAGGAGGCCGGTCGCCAGGACCAGGCTCGGCGGATCTGCGGCGAGCTGCTCGCCAAGAGCCTGATCGCGCGCCTGCGCCAGGCGGGCACGAACTGCCGCCCGGCGGTCGACGAGGCACTAAAGGACGTCGACGCCTTCGATCTGGATGTCGACCGGATCACCATCCGCGGGACGCGCGCGACGGTGCGCGTCTCGTCGGGCTCCGGCGACGGGGCGCGGACCGACACGCTCCTGCTCGAGCGCGAGGGACGCGCCTGGAAGATCGCGTCGCTGGGTGCCGGCGCCGCCGGCGGCGGCACGTAGCGCTAGCCCAGCGCCCGGCCGTACTGGCGGCGGTAGTACTCCATGTAGTCGCCCGAGCGGATCGGCTCCCACCACGCGCGGTTGTCGCGGTACCAGGCGACCGTCTGCTCGAGGCCGTCGGCGAAGCGCACCCGCGCCTCCCAGCCCAGAGCGCGGACCTTCTCTGAGCCCAGCGAGTAGCGGCGGTCGTGTCCGGGACGGTCGGTGACGTACTCCAGCAACGACTCGTCGGCGCCCGTGAGCTCGATGACGCGCCTGACCACGTCGATGTTCGGGCACTCGTCGGGGCCACCGACGTTGTAGGCCTCGCCGGGCGCCCCGTGCGCGAGCACGTGGCCGATCGCGCGCGCGAAGTCCTCGACGTAGAGCCAGTTGCGCACCTGCATCCCGTCGCCGTAGACCGGCAGCGTGTCGCCGTGCAGCGCGTTGAGCACCATCAGCGGGATCAGCTTCTCGGGGTACTGGCGGGGCCCGTAGTTGTTCGATCCGCGGCAGATCAGCGCCGGCAGGCCGTAGGTGTGGAAGTAGCTGGAGACGAGCAGGTCAGCGCCGGCCTTCGTCGCGCTGTAGGGCGAGGAGGGCGCCAGCGGAGAGGACTCGGTGAACGAGCCCTCTTCGATCGATCCGTAGACCTCGTCCGTGGAGACCTGGACGTAGCGGACCGCCCGCTCGCGCGCGGCCTCCAGCAGCACCCAGGTGCCGACCGCGTGCGTGGTCACGAACGCGCCGGGCTCGGCGATCGAGCGGTCGACGTGCGTCTCGGCGGCGAAGTTCACGATCGCGTCGACGCCCTTCAGCGCGCCGGCCACCGCCTCTGCGTCCTCGATCCCCGCGTGTACGAGGCGGACGTCCAAGCCCTCGAGGTTCTCGCGCCGCCCCGCGTAGGTGAGCTTGTCGAGCACGACGATCTCGTCGCCGTGCTCGGCGAGGCGCAGCCGCACGAAGTTCGAGCCGATGAACCCCGCCCCGCCGCAGACGAGCAGCCTCATGCCGTCACCCGCGTGGCGAGGTAGGCCGCGACGCCCTGCGGCCAGGCCGGCAGCTCCAGCGGTTGCGGGCGCTCGGTGCCCAGCACGCTGTAGGCGGGCCGCGGGGCGGGGCGGGGGAAGGACTCGGTGGCCGCCGGCAGCACCCGGCAGGCGATCGCCGCGCGGTCGAAGACCTCCAGCGCCAGCTCGTTCCACGAGCACGCACCGGCGCCGGCGACGTGGTGCACGCCGGTGTCGT
>JACCQW010000377.1 GCA_013813955.1 Solirubrobacterales bacterium | reverse complement strand
AACCTCGACCGCCCGCTGTACTACGCCAACGGACCCGAGGTGCCGGCCGCGCTGCGCGCCGTGCAGGGCCTGGGCGCCTCGGCCGACACGCTCGACGACGAGCTCGACGACCAGCTCGTGGGCATCGCCCGGCTGGTGGTGGCACCCGGGCGCCGCGCGGGCCTGGCCGGCCTGCCCAGCGTGGCCGTCGCCTCGGACCTGCACAACAACCTGCTCGCCCTGCCCGCGCTGGAGAGCGCGGCGCGCGGGGGCCCGCTGCTGTTCGCCGGCGACCTGACCGATCGCGGCTCGACGCTCGAGAATCGCCTCGCGCGCCGCGTCGTGCGCGCCGGGCGTCCGTTCGTGTTCGTCTCGGGCAACCACGACTCCGACGTGCTCGAGCGCCGCCTGGCCCGCGACGGAGCGATCGTGCTCACCCGCCGCGGGCGCCTGCGCGCCGACGGGTCCACCGGCCGGGCGGTGGCGCGCGTGGGCGGGCTGCGCATCGCCGGTTACGACGATCCGCTGATGCGCCGGTCCGCCGAGGGCTTTCGCGACCGCGGCGCATCGCCCACGCCCGAGCAGCGGCAGGCGTTCGCGGCGTGGCTGGAGCGCCTGCGCGGCCGCGTGGACGCGGTCATGGTCCACTCGCCCTACCTCGCCCGGCTCGCCCTGGAGCAGCTGCGGGCCGATCCGCCCCGGACGCCGCTCATCCTCGTCACCGGTCACACGCACGTACCCGGCCTGCAGCGCTCGAAGAACCTGACCGTGATCAACGGCGGCTCGGTCGGCGGCGGCGGCACCGGCAAGCTGGCCGAGGGCGGGAGCGACATCGGCATCGCGACGCTCACCTACCGCATGGAGCCGGGGCTGCTGCCGCTGGCGGCCGACCTCGTCGAGATCGATCCCGGGAGCGGCTCCGCGACCGCGCAGCGGTTCCGACTGGACGCTCCGGGCGACGGCGGTGCCTAGGGTGTCGCCGGTGAGCGTCCCGCGCCTGCCGATCCTGGAGCTCGATGCCGACCTTGCCGCGGCGGTCCACCCCGACCAGCGCGCGGTCGCCACGCGCTACGCCACCGCGCCCCACCAGCAGCTCGAGGCGGGCCCCTGGCATCCGGACCGCGACGGCGCCGGTGCGATCGGCTACCTCGTCCTCGAGGGGCTGCTGACGCGCCAGGTCAGCTTCGCCGGGAGGACGACGAGCGAGCTGCTGGGCGAGGGCGACCTGCTGCGCCCGTGGGACCACGACGGCGCCGGTCAGCAGCTGGCGATGGACTGGGGCTGGACCGTGGTCGAGCCGGTGCGCCTCGCGCTGCTCGACCGGCGCTTCGCCGCGGTGGTGGCGCGCTGGCCCGCGCTCGTCGACGCGCTCGTCTCGCGCGCGCTGCGCCGCTCGCGCACGCTGGCCTTCCAGCTGACGCTCGCGCAGGTCAAGCGCGTGGAGGACCGGCTGGTGCTGTTGATGTGGATGCTCGCCGAGCGCTGGGGCACGGTCGGCCCCGACGGGGTCCTCATACCGGTCGGCCTGACCCACGAGACGCTCGCGAAGCTCGTCGGCGCGCGCCGCCCGACCGTCACCACCGCGCTGGGTGCCCTCTCGCGGGCGGGGCGCGTCGAGCGCATCGAGCACGGCTGGCTTCTGCACGGGGAGCCTGAGCTCATGTCAGACGCCTGACATCGCCGCGCACCACAGGTCACTCGCGCGGTGTTTCACCCCAAGCCACCGAGAAAGGAACCTCCCTCCCGTGACCCGCAAGCTCCTCTATCCCTGCATCGCCGCGCTCGCCGCGACGGCCGTGCTGCCCGCCGCGTCCGCGAGCGCCAAGAGCTCCATCCGCGTCGGCGTGGCCGATCAGAGCCCGGCGATGTTCTCGAGCCCCGCGTTCGAGGCGCTGAACATCAAGCGCACCCGCTACTTCGTGCCCTCCGACGTCATGCAGGACAGCGCCGAGCGCGCCAAGGCCCGCACCTTCGTGCAGGCTGCGCGCGCCGCGAAGGTCTCCACGCTGCTGCACATCTCCACCACCGATCTGCGCTCCAAGAAGGGCAAGCGCGTGGGCACGACGGCCTACCGCCGCAACGTCGAGCGGATCGTGCGCTACTTCCGCAACCTCGGCGTGCGCGACTTCGGCGCCTGGAACGAGGTCAACCACAAGACCCAGGAGACGTGGAACTCGGTCGGTCACTCCGTCTCGTACTTCAAGTCGATGTACCGCGCGGTCAAGAAGCGCTGCAAGTCCTGCGCCGTGGTCGGCCTCGACGTGCTCGACCAGGCCGGGGTGGAGCGCTACATGCGCAGCTTCTACAGCCGGCTGAGCTCGACGTGGCGCAAGCGCCTGAGCGTCGTCGGCATCCACAACTACTCTGACGTCAACCGCGGCCGTTCGCGCGGGACCGGAGCGATCATCAAGCAGGCCCGCCGCTACAACCGCAACACGAAGTTCTGGTTCACCGAGACGGGCGCGCTGGCGAGCTTCAACCGCTCGTTCCCCTACTCGGAGTCCCGTCAGGCCTCGCGGATCCGCAACATGTTCACCTACGCCAGCCGCTACCGGACGCAGGGCGTGCAGCGGGTGTACTCCTACAACTTCTTCGGCATCGAGACCGGAGCGGGTTGCGGAAGCAGCTGCCTGTTCGACGCGGGCCTGGTCAATCCGGACGGCAGCACCCGGGCGGCCTACGACACGTTCCGCACGAAGCTGCGCAGCTACTCGCGCTAGGTCCGCAGCGCGCCCGGGGCTCAGGCGTCAGCGGGCGCGTCGGCCAGGGGGAGATGATCCTCCAGGCCGGAGACCGCGAAGAGCTTGTCGATCTGGCGCGAGCCGCGCCAGATCGACAGCTCGAAGCCGTGCTCTGTCGCCTGGGCGTTGGTCTGCACGAGCATCCGCAGGCCGGTGGAGTCCATGAAGGTCAGCGCGCGCAGGTCCAGCACGAGCTCGGCGGTCCCGGCGCGCGTGACCTCCGCGATCGCCTGCTCGAACTCCGGCGCGGTGGCGATGTCCAACTCGCCGGCTGGTGCGATCCGCGCGTTGGCGCCATCACGCAGCACCTCGAGTGCGAAGGACGGAGTCGGCAAGGCGAGGGAGTCTAGAGGCCGGGCGGGTGGCGGACGACGTATTCGCCTCCGCGGCGCATCGAGGACTGCCAGCGCGAGCCGGTGACCTTCTTGCCCGAGGTGTCGAAGCGGGCACCGGCCACCATCAGGAACATGTGGCCGGGGTTGGTGTAGATCGTCACCCACTTGCCCTTGCCGGGCTTGCCCCACTTCATGAAGGGGCCGGAGGCCAGGGGCGCGTTCATCAGCCCGGCCGCCGCCAGGGCGTAGGAGACCGAGCCGGAGCAGTCATAGCCCTTGTCCTGCCACTTGCCGTGGCCTCCGCCCCAGAGATAGGGCGCGCGGGCGATCTGGTTGCCCGCCTCGATGATGGCGCGCACGGCCGGCGGCGCCTCCAGCGGGGGCAGCGCGATGCCGTTGGGCAGGACCTCGGCGTCGCTTATCGCCACGTCGCTGGCGGGGCCGTCGCGATCGGCCTTGGACGGCGAGGGGGCGTCCCGGGGGGCCGGCTCGGGCTGCGGGGCGGCGGCGGTCGCCGGTTCCTCGGCGGCCAGCGCGGCGGATTCGGCGGTCTCGCCGGCGACGGGCTCCACGATCTGGGCGCGGCGGCGCTCGGG
>JACCQW010000340.1 GCA_013813955.1 Solirubrobacterales bacterium | reverse complement strand
GCCGCGCGCAGCGCGGCGGCCAGCGCGGTTCCGAGGCGCCCAGCGCCCACGACCGCGGTCGAGCGGGGAGGTGGAGTGGTCTCCATGTCTGTGTCGGTCCAGTCCTCGATACGAGGTACCGGTCGCGTCCTGATGTGGTGCGTCCTACGACGGCGGTGCTGCGTGGTCCGCTCCGGTGAAGGTGACGGCCACGTCAGGAACGATACCCCACCCGGGCGTTCTACGATCACCGCGTGAGCACCAGCACAGAGCGCCGCGACGAGCTCAAGGCTCTCTTCGCCCAGGCCCGCGGGTGTCCCCGCTGCCCCGAGCTCGTGCGCACCCGCACGCAGGTCGTCTTCGGCTCCGGCAACGCCGATGCGGACCTCATGTTCGTCGGCGAGGCGCCCGGCGCCAAGGAGGACGAGCTCGGGGTCCCGTTCGTGGGCGCGGCCGGCAAGCTGCTCGACCAGCTGCTCCACGAGATCGGGCTCGAGCGCGGCGATGCCTTTACCGCGAACGTCTTAAAGTGCTTGCGCTACAACGCCAATGTCCAGCTCGGGGACGGGTCGTGGGAGCGGATCGGGCGCCTTGTCCGCTCGCGGTACTCGGGGACTGTCATGTCGGTCGACGACCGAGGGTCACTCGTGCCGAAGCGGGTGATCGGCTGGCACGCGACTCCGGTGGCCGGCCGGTCCGTGCATCGCCTGACCTATCGCTCGTGCAAGCGGGCGGGAAACGGTCGTGTGGGGATCGAGGTGACGGGCGACCATCCCGTTCTGACCGAACGTGGATACGTGCCCGTTGAGGAACTGCGCGATGACGAGCGCGTCGCCACCGGACAAGGATTGAGCCAGCTCGCGCACGATGTCGTGTGCGGAACGCTCCTCGGGGACGGCTCGCTGCGGGCCTCCTCCAGCAGCCTGACGATCTCGCACTCGGCACGGCAGCGCGAGTACGCCCACTTCAAGGCGTCTCTGCTCGGCGAACTTCTGCCCGTGCTGGACGAGCGGCGGGTCGCGGCTGTCGCGGGCGGCGATCCGGTCTACGACGTGATTCAACTCCGGACGCTCGCGCATCGCGCCTTGCGCGTACTGCGCGCGGATTTCTACCAGCCCCCCAAGGTAGTCCCGTGGTGGCTTGCGGACGACCTCAACCCACGCATGCTCGCGTTCTGGTTCATGGATGACGGCTACACCAGGTTGAGACCGCCTCGCCAGCCGCTATCGGAGATCGCGACCGTCGGCTTCTCCGATGCGGACCTCACGATCCTGCTAGAAGGCTTGCTGCGGCTGGGCCTGAGGGCCAAGGCGATGAGGCGGCGCCTGTACTTCGATGTCGATGCGACCCGGCAGCTCTCGGAATGCATCGCGCCGTTCGTCCCGCCGAGCATGCGCTACAAGCTCCATCCCGACGTCGAGGCCCACGTGCCCTTCGATGCGACGCGTTTCGAGCCGGGGGAGCCAAGAGTCCTCTACGACGCCGTCGAGGTCGAGGACGTCACCGACGTTCCGCGCGCGGACACGACCTTCTTCTGCATCGACGTGGAGGACACGCACAACTTCGTGACCGCGGGGGCCGTGGTCCACAACTGCCGCCCCCCCGGCAACCGCGACCCCCAGCCGGCGGAGATCGACAACTGCCAGGACTACCTGATGCGCCAGGTCGAGCTGATCCGGCCACGCGTCATCTGCACGCTGGGCAACTTCTCCACGAAACTGCTGCGCGGCGACCCGACCGGGATCAGCCGGCTGCACGGGCAGGCGGAGAACCTGGTCGTCGGGCGCCGGGCGGTGCGCCTGTACCCGCTCTTCCACCCGGCGGCGGCGCTGTACACGCGCTCGCTGCTGGACACCCTGCGCGAGGACTTCGCGCGGTTGCCGGGGCTGCTGGCGCTGGATCCGCCCGAGCAGCCGGTGGCCGACGCCGTGCCCGACCCGCAGCCCGCCGTTCCCGAGCCAGAGCTGGCGGCAGCGCCCGAGGAGCCGGGCGTCGAGCCGGCCGACTCCCAGCTCGGTCTGTTCTAGCCGGCGACGCCCGCGCCACGCAGCGCCGGGAGCACCTGCTCGCCGTACGTGCGGATCGAGCCCAGGGGGTCGGCCGAGCCGATGAGCTGCAGGCAGATCGTCGTGGCCCCCGCCTTCTCCATCTCGCGGATGCGCTCGACGTGCTCACCGGGATCAGAGCCCACGAGGAAGCCCTCCTTGGCGAACTGCTCGTCGGTCATCTGCTCGTCGGCGCGGCGCTGCATGTCGTCCTGGTCGGCGATGTCCTCGAGGTACAGCTCAGGCAGCTGGGTCGGCTTCCACCTGCGCGCTCCGCGGATCGCCTCCTCGTCGGTGCGCGCCCACGCGAAGCCCGCATGGAGGATGATCTCGCCGGGCTCGCGGCCGTGCTCGGCGCACGACTGCCGGTAGGCGTCGATGATCTCGGGCGCGGACTCGGGGTCGCCGAGCGTCCACAACCCGTCGCCGAAGCGCCCGGCCACCTGCGCGGCCTGGGGCCCGAACGCGGACACGTAGAGCTTGGGCCGCGCGGGCGCGCGCGTCCACAGCTTCGCCTCCTTCAGCGCGAACCAGCCGGCATCCATCGTCACCGTCTCGCCGTCCCACAGGCGCGTGATCGCCTCCAGGCCGGCCTCGAAGCGCTCGCGCTGCTCGGAGAACGGCGGCCAGTCCAGCCCCAGGGGGGACTCGTTGACCGCCTCGCCCGACCCCACGCCGAGGAAGACGCGGCCCGGGTAGAGCTCCTGGAGGGACATGAACGCCTGGGCGACGAGGCCCGGGTGGTAGTGGTGCAGGATCGGCGTGACGCCCGTGCCGATCGGCTTGGACGTCACCTGTCCCAGCGCGCCGAGGTAGACCCAGGCCTGCGATGCCTCGCCGCCGGGAAACCAGGGCGCGAAATGATCCGAGGCACCGAGGCCGTCAAAGCCCGCGCGCTCGGCGGCCCGGGCCTGTTCGAGCATCTCGCTCGGCGTGAACTCCTCGGTCGAGGCGCTGAACCAGTACTGCATCGGGGCGCTCCTTTCGGCGGGATCCCGGCCACCTACCCGGTCGCGCCCCGGGGTAGCTGCCTACGCGCCGCTGTCGAGCTCGAGCGCGCACCCGTTGATGCAGTAGCGCTGGCCGCCGGAGCCCGGGCCGTCCTCGAAGACGTGCCCGAGGTGACCGCCGCAGCGCCGGCAGACGACCTCGGTGCGCGCCATGCCGTGGCTGCGGTCGGTGCGCAGCTCGACAGCCTGCGCGACCGCGGGCTCGGTGAAGCTCGGCCAGCCGGTGCCGGAGTCGAACTTGGTCGCGGAGGTGAACAGCTCGGCGCCGCAGCCGGCGCAGCGATACGTGCCGGGGGTCTTCTCGTCGACGTAGGGGCCGGTGAACGGCCGCTCGGTCCCCGCCCGGCGCAGCACCTCGTACTGCTCGGGCGTCAGCTCGGCGCGCCACTCGTCGTCGGTCTTGGTGATGGGGGTGTCGGTCTTCTCCATGCCGCGAGGCTACCCGTCATCCCTTACCGGGATCTCAACCGCTGCGCGCGCCGGCGCGCCAGGCTGCGCGCGAACGCCGGCAGCTGAGCCACCTGCGCGACGGCGTCGAGCACGCGCTCGCCGGTCGTGAGCTGCGCGCGGGTGTACTCGGCCAGCTCCTCGTCGCGCCCGAAGTAGCGCCAGGCGGGCGACGAGCCGACCGTCCGCAGCAGCGCGCCGGTCAGCGGGGGCGCGGCGAACGCGCCGTGGATGAACAGCGTCCCGCCGGGGACGACCCGCGCGCCCCATCGCTCGAGCGCCTCCACGGCGGTGGAGTAGCGCCCGCACCGGCCGACGAACAGCACGTCGATCGGGCCGTCCACCTGGTCCAGGCCCCCGGGCGGGACGGCTACGACAGTCACGCCGTCGCGGGCCCCGGCGCGCAGCGAGCGCAGCGCGTCGTCGGTCGCGTGGCC
>JACCQW010000364.1 GCA_013813955.1 Solirubrobacterales bacterium | reverse complement strand
CAGCAGGCCACGCTGCAGCAGGTGGATGGCGCGGGCGCGGGCGCGACCGGCGCGCTGGGGTTCCGCACGGGGGTCGGATGGTGGCGCGCGACGCGCGTGCTCGACGAGCGCCGCGACGGCCCCGCATACGAGGCAACCCTGGCCACCACCGATCCGCTCGGGCGGCGGATGGCCGTGCGCCTCGCCCCGGCGGGGGACGGCGAGATCACGCTCGAGGCCTCCGTCGCCGGCTCGCGAGCCGGCGTCGACGCGGTCGGCGTCTCCTTCCACTCGCCTCGCGGCGAGCGCCATCTGGGCTTCGGCGAGCGCTCGGACGCCGTCGACCAGCGCGGCCGCGAGGTCGAGAACTACGTCGCCGAGGGTCCATATCTGCCGCCCGAGCGCCCGCTGGTCGCGGGGTTCGTGCCGCTCCCCGGCTACCGGCCGCGCGAGGACGCGACGTACTTTCCGATCCCGTGGCTGCTGTCCAGCCGCGGCGTCGGCTTCCTGGTCGACAACGACGAGACGAGCACCTTCGCGCTGGGCACCGACCGGGCCGGGGCGTGGTCGGTCTCCGTCGCCGCGCCGGTCCTGCGGGCCCGCGTCTTCGCCGGTCCGGCGCCGGCCGACGTGCTGCGCCGATTCAGCGCGCGGGTCGGGCGCCAGCCGCCCCCCGCGGCGCCGTTTTTTCTCGGCCCCTGGTGGCAGCCCGCCGGCGACGAGGGCGCCGACCTCAAGACGCTGCGCGCGGCAGGCGCGGCCGGCTCGGTCGTGCAGACCTACACGCACTACCTGCCGTGTGCCGACCAGGACGAGGCGCGCGAGCGCGCGCGGATCGCGCGCTTCCACGACGCCGGGCTCGCGGTGACCACGTACTTCAACCCGATGATGTGCACGAGTCATCCGCGATACGGCGAAGCCCGGCGGCGGGGGGTGCTGACGCGCAATGCGCTCGGCCTGCCCTACGAGTACCGCTACACCGGCTCCGCGCAGTTCCTCGTCGGCCAGCTGGACTTCACCTCGCCGGCGGGGCGCGGCTACTTCGGCGACCTGCTCGACGAGGCGGTCGGCCATGGCTATGACGGCTGGATGGAGGACTTCGGCGAGTACACCCCGCTGGACGCGCGCGGCGCCGACGGGTCGACGGGAACGGCGGGTCACAACCGCTACGTCGTCGACTACCACCGTGCGGCACACGATTACGCCCGCGAACGAGCATCGCGCCCGCTCGCGCGCTACAACCGCTCGGGCTGGACCGGCGCGGCGAAGCACAGCCAGATCGTGTGGGGCGGCGACCCCTCGACCACCTGGGGCTTCGACGGCCTGCGCTCCGCTGTGCGCAACGGCCTGACCATGGGGCTGTCGGGGGTGAGTCTGTGGGGCTCGGACATCGGCGGCTTCTTCGCGCTGTCCGAACCGCAGACGACGCCCGAGCTGCTCGCGCGCTGGCTGCAGTTCGGCTTCGCCTCCGGCGTGATGCGCACCCAGGCCAACGGCTTCGCGCTGCGAGATACCCCGCGTGCGCAGATCTTCGACGGTGAGCCGCTGGCGATCTGGCGGCGCTACGCGCGGCTACGCACGCAGCTGTACCCGTACCTCGCGGGGGCGCAGGCGGAGTACGGGCGAACCGGCCTGCCGCTCATGCGCCACCACGCGCTCGAGCACGGCGACGACCCGCGCGTCGCCGGGCGCGACGACCAGTACGGGTTCGGCCCCGACCTGCTGGTCGCGCCGGTGCTCGACCCTGGTCGGCGCGAGCGCCGTGTGCACCTGCCGGCGGGGCGCTGGGTCGACTGGTGGCGCTCGGTCTCGCTGGACGCAGCCGGCGCGCCGCACCTCGGGTCCCCGCGCGAGCTCGAGGGCGGGGGCGACACCGACCTGCCCGCGCCACTGGACGAGCTGCCGCTCCTGGTGCGCGCCGGCGCCGTGCTGGCGCTGCTCGACCCCGAGGTGCAGACGCTCACCGACTACGGAGCGGGCGCGACGGTGCGCCTGCGTGATCGCGCCGGCCGGATGCGGCTGCTGGCCTGGCCGCGCGGGCATCGCCGCGTCGCGCTCGGC
>JACCQW010000363.1 GCA_013813955.1 Solirubrobacterales bacterium | reverse complement strand
GGTGTCGCCCTTGAGGCCGTAGAAGTCGGGGATCAGGTCCGGCGCGATGCCGTAGCGGTCGATCACCGCGGGATGGTCGTAGAGCTTCGTGTCGGTGATCCCGCGCGAGGTCGCCATCACCTTGACGATCCCCTCCGGGTCGATCAGCTGAAAGGCGTCGCGGTCACCGGTGACGATCACGACCGGGATCCGCTGCTCGCGCGCGCGCTCGGCGAGCGTCGCGATGACGTCGTCGGCCTCGAAGCCGTCGAGGCGGATGTTCGTGTACCCGAACGCGTCGACCAGCGGCTCGAAGTGCGGCCACTGCTCCTTGAGCAGGTCAGGCCGCGTCAGGCGGCCCGCCTTGTACTCGGAGTAGACCTCCTTGCGCCCGCTCGAGCCGGCGTCCCAGACGACGACGGTCGGCTTCGTGCCGTGCTCGGTGAGGATCTTCACGAGCATCGATGCGAAGCCGAAGATCGCGTTCGTCGGAAATCCCGTCGAGGTGGCGATCGACTCGGGCAGCGCGAAGAACGCCCGGTAGACGAGCGAGTTGCCGTCGATCAGGTACAGCTCGTCGGGGCGGTCGGCCATCGCGGGAGCACTTTACGCAGACCGTCTCGACACTCTTCGATCCAGCTGAGTCGTCGGTCCGTATGCTCGTGTGAATGAACGTCACAGTCAGCGGAGCGACGGGCCGGGTCGGCCGGCACCTCGTCGCGGCGCTGAAGGCGCGCGGCGACGATGTCGTCGCGCTCTCGCGCGACCCCGACAAGGCGGGCGAGCAGCTCGGTGTCAAGGCCTACGCCTGGGATCTGAAGAACGACGCCGTGCCGAAGGAGGCGCTGCTTGGCCGCGACGCGGTCGTGCACCTCGCCGGCGAGGACGTCGGGCAGCGCTGGACGACGGCCGTCAAGGAGGAGATCCGCGCCAGCCGCGAGCTGGGCACCCGCAACCTCGTGGCGGGCATCGCCGCCGCCGACCCGCGCCCGCCGGTGCTCGTGTCCGCGTCGGCCTCGGGCTTCTACGGCCCCCACGGCGCGGAGCTCGTCGACGAGTCCAGCCCGGCGGGTCGCGACTGGCTGGCCGACGTCTGCGTGCGCTGGGAGAAGGAGGCCGACGCGGCCGCCGGGCTCGACGTCCGCGTGGTCAAGGTGCGCACCGGCATCGTGCTCGATGCCGAGGGCGGCGCGCTGGCGCAGATGCTGACCCCATTCAGGCTCGGCGTCGGCGGCCCGGTGGCCGGTGGCCGGCAGTACCTGCCCTGGATCCACCTCGACGACATCGCCGGCATCTACCTCGCGGCGCTGGACCACGAGCGCCTGAGCGGCCCGGTGAACGCCTCCGCGCCCGCGCCGGCGACGAACAGGGACTTCTCGCGGGCGCTGGGCCGCGCGCTGCACCGCCCCGCGATCGCCCCGGTTCCGGGCTTCGCGGTCAAGCTGCTGTTCGGCGAGATGAGCCAGCTCGTCGTCGGCGGGGTGCGGATGGTCCCCGGCCGGGCGGCCGAGCTCGGCTACGTCTTCGCCCATCCCGAGCTCGACGGGGCGCTGGCCGACACGCTGAGCTGAGCGGACCCGCCGTACGGGCCGGCCCTCAGCCCGCGGGCTCGGCCTTCTTCGCGCGCTTGCGCCGGCCCCAGTCGCTGGTGGGCTTGGACGGCATGACGAGCCACACGAGCACGCCGACCGCCGTCAGCAGCAGGCCCGACGCGAGCCCGATCCGCTCGCCGTAGCCCTTCTTGCCCGACAGGTAGGAGGCGATGATGGCCGACGCCAGCCAGCCGTAGAGCAGGTACAGAGCGCCTTCGCCGATGACGGCCAGCACGGTCATCCTCCGAGGTAGGCCTTCTGCACGTCGGGGTTGGAGCGCAGCGTCGCGGAGTCGTCACTGATGGCCACCGCGCCGGTCTCCAGGACGTAGGCGCGGCTGGACACCGAGAGCGCGTAGTTGGCGTTCTGCTCGACCAGCAGAATCGTCGTGCCCTGCTCGTTGATCTCGGCGATCGTCTCGTAGATGCGCTCGACGAGGATCGGGGCGATGCCCATCGACGGCTCGTCGAGGAGCAGCAGCTTGGGCTTGGCCATCAGCGCGCGGCCGATGGCCAGCATCTGCTGCTCGCCGCCGGACATCGTGCCCGCCTTCTGCTTCTCGCGCTCCTTCAGGCGCGGGAACAGGTCGAACACGCGATCCATGTCCGAGCCGACCTCCTTGTCGCGGCGCAGGTACGCGCCCATGTCGAGGTTCTCGCGGACGGTCATGCGCGGAAAGCAGCGCCGGCCCTCCGGCGACTGCGAGATGCCGCGTTGCACGATCTCCGCCGGTGGCGTGCGCGTGATGTTCTCCCCCTCGAAACGGATGTCGCCGAGGCGCGGCGGCGTGAGGCCGGAGATGGAGCGCAGCGTCGTCGACTTGCCGGCGCCGTTGGAGCCGATGAGCGTGACGCACTCACCCTCGTCGACGGTCAGCGAGATGCCCTTGAGCGCCTCGATGTTGCCGTAGTAGGTGCGGATCTCGTCGACCTCGAGCATCGCCATCAGACAGCTCCCTCCTGCTCGGCGCGCTGGCGCTCGGCCTCCTGCTTGCCCAGGTAGGCCTCCACCACCTGCGGATCGCTGCGGACCGCCTGCGGCTCGCCCTCGGAGATCTTCTCGCCGTGATCGAGGACGGTCACGTGCTCGGAGACGCCCATCACCACCCTCATGTCGTGCTCGATGAGCAGGATCGACAGCCCGAAATCGTCGCGCAGCTTCTGCATGAAGCGGGTGAGGCTCTCGGACTCCTGCGCGTTCATCCCGGCGGTCGGCTCGTCGAGCAGCAGCAGCCGCGGCTCGGAGGCCAGCGCGCGCGCGATCTCCACCCGGCGCTGGTCGCCGTAGGAGAGGTTCGTGGCGAGCTGGTCGTGCACGCCGCTGCGCAGCCCGACGTACTCGAGCGTCTCGGCGGCCTTGGCCCGCACGCGCTGCTCCTCGCCCCGGACCCAGGGGGGCCGGAAGATGGAGCCGAACAGGCCCGCCTTCATGCGGGCGTGCTGACCGACCATGACGTTCTCGATCGCGGTCATCGTCCCGAACAGGCGGATGTTCTGAAACGTCCGGGCGACGCCGAGGGCCATGATCTTGTCCGGGCGCCCGGCGGTGATGTTCTTGCCGGAGAAGGCGACCCGGCCGAGCGTCGGCTTGTAGAGCCCGGTCAGGATGTTGAAGAACGTCGTCTTGCCTGCCCCGTTGGGGCCGATCAGCGAGACGATCGACCCCTGCGGGATCGCGAAGCTGACGTCGTTGACCGCGGTCAGGCCGCCGAACTGCTTCGTGACGCCGTGGGCCTCGAGGATGTTCTCCTGCTCGGGGCTCACGGGACGCGCGCCTGGTAGACGGGGTCGTCGTCGTCGCCGGTCTTCGCGAGGTCCTCGATGCCCTCCCCGAGCTCGAGCTGCCTTCGCCGCTCGGGGATCAGGCCCTCGGGACGCAGGATCATCATGATCACAAGCAGGAAGCCGAAGATGCCGAACGACAGCTCGGTGAGGTCGAAGTCCAGGCCGATCCTCTCGGGCACGTCGTTGAGCACGTCGGGGATCAGCCGGTTGTTGATGAACGACAGCGCGATGGCGCCCACCACCACGCCCCAGATCGAGCCCAGCCCGCCGAGGATGACCATCGCGAGGATGAAGATGGAGAAGGCGAACTGGAACTGGTCGGCGTTGACGGTGTTCAGGTAGGAGCCCAGGAACGCGCCCGACACGCCGCCGAACGCGGCGCCGGTGCCGTAGGCGAGCAGCTTCGTCTTCACCAGCGGCACCCCCATGCTCACGGCGGCCACCTCGTCTTCGCGCAGCGCGATCCAGGCGCGGCCCAGGCGCGAGTCGCGCAGGCGGAAGTTCACGAACAGCACGATCAGCACCATCGTGAACGCGACCCAGTACCAGGGCCTGAGGTTCAGCGCGGTGAACGGCTCGGAGAACGGCAGGTCGATCTTGTCGACCGGCGTGATGCCCTGCCGGCCGTTGGTGAGCTTCGTCCCGAAGCCGGCGATCTCGTCGCCGTTGATCGCGATGCGCCCGACGATCTCCCCGAACGCGAGCGTCACGATCGCGATGTAGTCCCCGCGCAGGCGCAGCGTGGGCAGCCCGATCAGCATGCCCGCGACGGTCGTGGCGACGATCGCCAGCACCACGATGATCAGGAAGTTCGCGTGGATGCCGGGCAGCTCGGCCGCCGGGCCGGCGACGAGCACGTGCAGGCCCTCGCCGCCGTTGACGTTGATGTGGAACAGCGAGCCGAAGTAGCCCATCGTGTAGGCGCCGATCGCGAAGAACGCCACGTAGCCGAGATCGAGCAGCCCCGCGAAGCCCACGATGATGTTCAGTCCCAGCGCCATGACCACGTAGGCCAGCGCGAGCGTGGCGTCGTCGATGAAGCCCCCGCCGCCCTCCACGAACAGCGGCAGCAGAGCGCCGAAGGCGATCACGGCGACCGTCAGGGCGATGCGCACGTTGCGCGGGAGCTCCGGCATCCGGCCCCTGCTCCGCTTACGGCCCCCGGCGGACGCAGCGGCCGGCGGTGGGCCGGGGGCCGGGGCCGGCGCGGTCGGTGTGGCGCTCACGTCAGCCGGCCTCCCTCGTCTCCTCGCCCAGCAGGCCGGACGGCTTGAAGACCATGATCATGACGAGGTACGCGAACACGATCGCCGGCGTCCACTGCGTGCCGATGCGGTTGTCCGACAGCTGCTGGATGAACCCGATGATCAGCCCGCCGAGCACCGCCCCGCGGATGTTGCCGATGCCCCCCATGACCGCGGCGGTGAACGCGATCAGTCCCGCCGTGAAGCCCTGGAAGTACCACACGGTGGTCTGGTAGAGCGCGTAGATCAGGCCCGCCGCCCCGGCCAGCATCCCGCCGATCATGAAGGTGGCCGAGATCGTGGTGTCGACGTTGATCCCCATCAGCCGCGCGGCGTCGGGGTCCTGGGCGGTCGCGCGCATCGCCTTGCCCAGCCGGCTCTTGGCGATGAACGCGGTCATGAGAAGAACGAGGGGGATCGTCACGCACACCGCGAGCGCATCGCCGTTGGTGACGCTGACACCGAAGACGTTGAAGAGCTCCTTCTGGGACTTGACGAGATCGATGATGCTCTGCTGCGAGCCCCCGCGCCACAGCAGGCCGACGTTCTGCAGGATGAAGGAGAAGCCCACGGCAGTGATCAGCGGGGCCAGTTTGGGGGCGTTGCGCAGCGGCCGGTAGGCGACCCGCTCGATCATCGTGTTCAGCACCCCGGAGGCGAGCATCGCGAGCACGAGCGTGAGCAGCAGGCCGAGCACCAGGCCCGCACCGCCGGTCGCCGCGGTGAGGCCGATCGTGCCGAAGAACCCCGCGGCGACGAACGAGCCGATCATGAAGACCTCGCCGTGGGCGAAGTTGATCAGCTCGACGATGCCGTAGACCAGCGTGTAGCCGATGGCCACGAGGGCCCAGACGGACCCGTTGGAGAGGCCGTCGAGAAGGTTGTTGGCCAGGCGCGAGAGGTCGCCCTCGGTGCGCAGGTCCTGGATGCCGAAGGCCACCGGCATCGCGAGGAGCACCAGGATCAGCCCGTAGCTCGAGAGAAACCGGCGCACGGCGCGCAGGGGCGCGGGCTGCGCGGCGGGGAGGCTTGCGGCTGCCATGCGAGCGGACCTCGGTGTCGTCGGTGTCGACGCGGAGGGGGGCGGGGCCAGGCCCCGCCCCCCGGGCGCGCGTCAGTCGGTCAGGCCCCGGCCTTGACCGTCTCGAGGAAGGACGGCTCGCCGTCCTTGATGTCATAGACGCCGTAATCGGTCAGCGTCGTGTCCCCGTTCTCGTCAATCGAGTAGTTACCGAGGACGCTCTGGCGGTTCTTCGTGTCGAAGAGCGCCTTGACGACGTCCTCGCGCTCCCCGGTGCCGGAGCGCTCGATCGCGTCCAGCGCCAGGCGCATCGCCTCGTAGCCGTAGATGGAGTACGGGTTGGGGTTGGCCTCGCCGTACTTGGCCTCATAGTCGGAGAAGAACTTCTTGCCCTCCTCCGGGTAGCTCGCCGGGTCCAGCGTGGCCACCGTGACCTTGACGCGCTCGGCGACCTTCGCCGGGATCCCGCCCTCCTTGGGGTCTGTGAACCCGGTCTCGGCGACGCCGTCCGGACCGTAGAGCTTCGCCTCGGGCAGAGCCGCGGCGAAGTCCTTGAAGATCTGGACGCCGTTGTTGGAGGTGATCCCGCTGAACAGGAAGCAGTCGGCGCTCTGCCCCTTGGCCCGGGAGGCCAGCGAGCGGTAGTTCGGCGCCTTCGTGTCGATGCCCTCGTTGAAGATGATGTCCAGCTGCTGCTCCTTCGCGGAGTTCTCGATGTTCCTTGAAAGCCCGGCGCCGTACACCTCCTTGTCGTTGGCCATCGCGACCTTGGTGCAGCCGTCCTTCTTCATGACGGTCGCCAGCGCCGCACCCTGGATCGTGTCCTTGGGCACGATGCGCACGTAGTTGCGGAAGCCGCTGGGGTAGTACTTGGTCGGCTCCCCCTTCTCGGCGCCCGGCTCGTCGGAGGTCAGGCCCACCGCCGTGTTGGCCGGCGAGATCTGCGGCAGCTTGGCATCGCTCAGGATCGGGATCGAGACGGCACTGCCACCGGAGTTGAACTCGCCGATGTAGACCCGCGTGCTCTCGTCCTGCGCGGCCGCACGGGCGTTCTGGGACACCGCCTCCGGCGTCCACGTGCCCGCCTGGGCGGTCGAGTCGTCCTTGGACTCGTACTTGACCGTGAAGTTGCCGGCCTTGTTGTTGACCTGCTCCAGCGCGAGCCGGATGCCCTTGACCATGTCGGTGGTCTGCGGGCGCTGGGCGCCCTGCAGCGGCAGGCTGGACACCACGGTGACCGTGCCGCCCGCGTCGGGGGAAGCCGCGCCGCCGCCGCCGCCCTCGTCGTCGTCGTCGCCACAGGCGGCGACGCCGAACGCGGCGGTCGCAAGCAGGCAGCTCAGTGTGATAAGTCGGTGAAACTGCAAATCGTCCCTCCTCAGGAACTGGACACAGAAGCGGTCGGATCGTACACCCGCGCGCCACGCAGGCGGTCCGATCGCCCGGCCGCCGGTCCCCCGATCAGGTCTGGACCTTGAGCACCTTGTCGAACACGAGCCTGGCACCCCGGACGCGGCGGCCCGCGTAGGTGCTCAGGCTCGTGTCCCCACGGGCGTCGATCGAGTACGTGCCCAGCACCGAGCGCCGGTCCTCGATGGCGAAGAACGCATCGATGACCGCGCGGCGGACGTTGCCCCGCTCGCCGGCATCGGCGATCGACTGCAGCACGACGCGCATCGCCTCGTAGGCGAAGATCGCGTAGGGCTCGGCGACGCGGCCGAACCTCTCGCGGAAGAGCTGGTGGAACCTCGTCGCCGCCGCGGGCAGCAGCCGCGGCTGCAGGGTCGGGCTGGTGATGCGCATGCGAGCCGCGATCGCGGCGGGGATCGCTTCGGCGAAGGCCGTCTCGGCCACCGCGTCGGGTGCAAACAGCTTCAGTGACCGATCGGCGGAACCGACGGCGGTGAGCACCTCGGCGGCGCCGGAGTCCGTCCCGCCGCCGAAGAAGAACGCGTCGGCCCCCGACTGCGCCACGCGCCCGGCCGGCCCCGAGAGATCGCGCGCGCTGGTGTCGATGGCGTCGGTGACGACGACCTCGATGCCCTGGTCCTCGGCCACGGCGGCGACCTGGTCGGCCAGGCCCGTGCCGTAGAGGTCGCGGTCGTGCAGGATGGCCAGGCGGCGCACGCGCTCGTCGCGCATGTAGCCGACGAGCGCGGCGGCCTGGATGTGGTCTGCTGGCACGACGCGCCCGAAAGTGGGCAGCGCCGAGGGGTAGAAGCGCTCGGGCTCGCCCCGGCGCCCGCCGCCGGGCCGCGTGAGCCCGGCGTACGTGCTCGACGGGCTGATCTGCAGGACCCCGCCCTCGTTCAGCAGCGGCAGCGAGAGGGCGGTCGCCGCGGAGTCGCGGTCGCCGATGTAGGCGATCGTGTTCGCGTCGCGGACCGCCTCGCGCGCGTTCTCCAGCACCTTGTCGCTCGTCCACTCCCCGGCCTCGGCTGTGGCGGAGTCCTGGGAGACGTAGTTGATCGTCAGCCCGCCGACCTTGCCGCCGGCCTCCTGCAGGCCGAGCTTGATGGCGTTGACCATGTCCTGGGACTGGCGGCGGCTCGTGCCGTGCAGTGGCAGGCTGGAGTAGACGGTCAGCGTCCGGCTGCCGGTCTGCGGCCCCCCGGCGGGGGTGTCGTCGTCACCGCCACCGCACGCCACCGCACCGAGCGCCAGCGCGGCCAGCGCGCCGGCCAGGGCCGTCCAAAGCCCGGCGGGCATCGCGGCGGCTACGTCCGGCCGGGCAGGTGCGGAACGAGCAACCGGCCCGCGGCACCGAGCACGACGATCAGCATGGTGATCATGAACCCGTCGAAGGAGTTGGCGCCGATCGACCACAGGACGATCCAGATGATGAGGCCCAGGGTGGTGGCGAGGACGAGGCCCATTCGGCGCGGCAGCCTAACGGATCAGCCCGGCGGCGAGCGCAGCCACGACCTCGCCGACCGCGGCGGCGGGATCGTCGGCCTCGGCCGCGGCACGGACCAGGCGGCTGCCCACGATGACCCCGTCGGCGCCCGCGGCGGCGGCCCCCGCGGCCTGCTCGGGCGTGGAGATCCCGAAGCCCAGCGCGACCGGCACCCGGGTGTGCGACCGGGCGCGCTCGACGAGGGCCCGGAACGCCTCCTGGCCGCCCGCGCGCTCGCCGGTGGTGCCGGTCAGCGACACCGTGTAAAGAAAGCCGCGCGCGCGGGCCCCGATGGCCGCGAAGCGCTTGTCGGGAGTCGTGGGCGCGACGAGCGGCACCAGCGCGATCCCGCGCTCGTCGCAGGCGGCCAGGATCTCCGGGGCCTCCTCCAGCGGCAGGTCGGGGACGATCAGCCCGCTGGCGCCGGCCTCGCGCGCCGCGGCGGCGAAGGCCCCCGGGCCACGGGCCAGGATGAGGTTCGCGTAGCACATGAGCACCACGGGCAGCCGGGGCGAAAGGCCCGCGCAGACCTCCAGCACGCCTCCGACGGTGGCCCCTGCGCGCAGCGCGGCGGTGCCCGCGGCGTGGATGACCGGCCCATCGGCGAGCGGATCGGAGAAGGGGACGCCGAGCTCGACGAGGTCGGCCCCGGCGTCCGCGCACGCCTCGCCGATCCGCAGGGAGGCGCCGAGGTCGGGGAAGCCGCCCATGAGGTAGGGCATGAGCG
>JACCQW010000345.1 GCA_013813955.1 Solirubrobacterales bacterium | reverse complement strand
GCGGGCGAGGCCTACACGGCGGGCGTGCTCGATCCCGAGCCCCGGGTCGTCGTGACCACGCACGGAGCGGACGGCGGCGAGTGGACCGCCGGACCCGGCGAGAGCGCGCCGTGGATGCCGGCCGGCGCGCGCTCGGGCGCCTGGGCCGCTGCCTCGCCGCCTGGGCCGCCGGTGGATGCCTACGGATGCGGGGACTCGTTCGCGGGCGGGCTCACCTACGGGCTGGCTGCGGAACTGGGCCTGGAGCGCGCGCTGGCGCTGGGCGCGCGCTGCGGGGCCGCCTGCCTGACCGGTCGCGGGCCCTACGCCGCGCAGTACGTCAGCTAGCCCGGCCCGAGCTCGCCGCGGCGTCGCCCAGCACGCGGCGCAGCGCGTCGAAGGCCGACTCGCCCGGCAGCTGGGTGACGAGCCTGCGCCGCATGCGCCCGCGATAGGCCTCGACCGACCCGTCGCCACGCACGTCGGCCCCGCCGCGCACACGGCCGCGCAGCCCCCACGGGCCCGCGATCTCCCCGCGCGCGGCGACCTGGGCCACCGGCTCGTACTCGCGCGACAGGGCCCGCCGGGCGGGGCGCCGCGCCGCGGCGCCGAGGGTCGTCAGCCGCTCCTCGAGGGCGTCGAGCGCCTCGGGGAGGGTGCGCAGGCGCTCGCGGGTGACCGTCGGGCCGACCCGCACGACCACGGTGTAGGGCACCCGGGAATGCTAACCGCCGCCGGGCGCGGCGGGCGCTCAGGCCGCGATCTGCGGGGCGACCTGCCCGGCAGAGCGAGCTCCTGCGTGCCGAGCTCGGCGACGAGCTCCTCGACGCCGCCGGAGATGGTTGCGCGCAGCCGCGTGGAGATCGCCGCGAACAGGCGGTGGGCGGCGACGTTGGTGCCCAGCAGCGTGGCGGTGAAGCGCCGGATCCCGCGCCGGCGCGCTTCGTCGGCCAGCACGAGGCCGATGGCGCGTCCGAGGCCCATCCTCTGCCACGGGTCGCCGATCGTGATCGCGACCTCCGCCTCGTCGGGGCGCTCGCGATCGCGGACGAAGCGCCCCACGGCGACCAGGCTCGACGGCTCGTCGGCCAGGACCGCGACGATCGCGACGTGGTCGCAGCCGTCGACCTCGGTCAGGTAGCGCAGCTCGGCGGAGCTGAACCTCGGCTTGGCCGCCAGAAAGCGTTGGTGCACCGACCGGCGCGACATGCGCGCGAGCCCCTCTGCGAGCAGCGGCTTGTCGCCGGGGTCGATGAAGCGCAAGCGCAATCTGGTGCCGTCGGGAAGGGTGTGGAGCATCGAGCAGCACCATAGGAGCGCGACGGCCAGGGCACTGTGGGAGCGCTCACACCGGCCAGCGCTCCTGGCGCAGGCCCATGTCCCAGAACATCCACTCGTAGCGTGCGGTCACCGCGAAGCGCCGCGCGGCGGCCGCGCGGTCGGCCTCTGACAGCTGCGGCCCGAGGTCGTCGGTCAGGTCGAGTACCGCCTGCACGACGGCCCCGAACTCCTCGCCGCCGTATGTGGCGATCCAGCGCGCGTAGAGCGGGTCGGGCGAGCTGTGGCGCAGCAGCTCGGTGCCCACCTCGCGATAGATCCAATAGCAGGGCAGCACCGCTCCCAGCGCCTCGGCGAACGAGCCACCGTGCGCGCTGGCCAGCAGATAGCTGCAGTAGGCAAGGTTGGTCGGCGCCATCGGCGTGGCCGCCACGTCGGCCGCGGTGAGTCCGAGGTCGGCGAAGAACGAGTCATGCAGCTCGCGCTCGACGGCGATCGCGCCGGCGGCGTGCTCGGCGAACATCGCGATCGACGCCGCGTCGGGCGCCCGCGCGGCGCAGACGCTCAGCGCCCGCGCGTACTCGCGCAGGTAGTGGGCGTCCTGCACGACGTAGAACCCGAACGCGCCGCGGTCGAGCTCCCCGCTCGCCAGGCCGGTCACGAAGGGGTGGGCCAGGATCTCGGCGTAGACGTCCTCGACCCCCGCCCACAGCCGGGCGGAGAAGCTCACCGCTGCTCGAGCGGAACGTAGTCGCGCTGCCGCGCGCCCGTGTAGATCTGCCGCGGCCGGGAGATCTTCTGCTCGGAGTCCTGGACCATCTCCAGCCACTGGGCGATCCAGCCGCTCGTGCGACCGATCGCGAACATCACGGGGAACATCGAGACCGGCAGCCCCATGGCCTCGTAGATCAGGCCGGAGTAGAAGTCGACGTTGGGGTACAGCTTGCGCTGGATGAAGTACTCGTCCTCCAGAGCGATCTTCTCGAGCTCGAGCGCGACATCCAGCAACGGGTTGCGCCCGGTGACCTCGAAGGCGTCCTCGGCGGCGGACTTGATGATGCGCGCCCGCGGATCGTAGTTCTTGTAGACGCGGTGGCCGAAGCCCATCAGCCGCTCCTCGCCCGCCTTGACGCCCTCGACGAAGCCGGGGATGTTCTCGGTGGTCTTGATGCGGCGCAGCATCCGCAGCACGGCCTCGTTGGCGCCGCCGTGCAGCGGGCCGTACAGCGCGCCGACGCCGGCGGCCATCGCGGAGTAGGGATCGACCTGCGAGGAGCCGACCGACCGCACCGCGCTCGTCGAGCAGTTCTGCTCGTGGTCGGCGTGCAGGATGAAGAGGACGTCCAGCGCGCGCTCGAGTCGCGGATCGGGCTCGTACTTCAGCTCGGTCATCTTGTACATCATGTTCAGGAAGCTGCCCGAGTAGGAGAGCTCGTTGTCGGGATAGACGTAGGGCTGGCCGTTGGAGTGGCGGAAGGCGAAGGCGGCGAGCGTCGGCATCTTGGCGATCAGCCGGATCGTCTGGATCTCGCGGTTGCTGGGGTCGGAGATGTCGTTGGCGTCGGGATAGAAGGTCGACAGCGCGCCGATCGCGCCCAGCAGCATCCCCATCGGGTGCGCGTCGTGGCGGAAGCCGCCCATGAACTCCTTGACGTTCTCGTGGACGAACGTGTGGATCGTGATCTGGTAGGTCCACTCGTCGAGCTGTGCCTGGTCCGGCAGCTCGCCGTGGACGAGCAGGTAGGCGACCTCGAGGTACGTCGACTTCTCCGCGAGCTGGTCGATCGGGTAGCCGCGGTACTCCAGGATGCCATCCGTCCCGTCGAGGTAGGTGATCGCCGACCGGCACGATGCCGTGTTCATATACGCCGGGTCGTAGGTCATCAGGCCGAAGTCGTCGTCGGAGACCTTGATCTGGCGGAGCTCCAGGGCGCGGATCGTCCCGTCGGTGATCTCGATCTCGTAGGTCTCGCCCGTGCGGTTGTCGGTGACGCTCAACGAGTCCCGGCCGCCCGTCGCTACGTCGCCGTCACGCTCCTGTCGGGGCTCGGTGCTCATCGCTGGCTCCTTCGCTCGCTGGCTCCATCGCAGCGATTATCCCCCTACTGGCGTTTCCAACCCCCGCCGAAGAAGCGGCCGAGTCTCCCGCCGCGCGTGTTCGCCGTGAACGTGGGCCCGCCGGCGCTGTCGCGCTCGGGCAGGGAGGCGGCGGCCGCGGCGTCCAGGGCGAGCGTCACGCGGCGCTCGGCGATACGGGCCACCTCCGGCGCGTCGACGAAGCGCTCGCCGTCCGGCGTGTCGATGACCAGGCCGTCGAAGATGTGCTCGGCCCTGTTGTCGAGCACCTCGCGGACTGTGCCGAGCGCCTCGCCGTCGGAGCTGTGGACCGGGGTGCCCGCCTCCAGCACCTTGTAGGAGATCGCGTAGCCGTCGTCGTCAGATGGCGACATACACGGCCGTGAACATCGCGGCCGCCACCAGCACGGCGCCGAGGCCCATGACGCCGCGGGCGGCGCCGGCGCCACTCGGGAAGTCGGGGCGCTTGAAGCCGAGGACGCTGACGAGCACGGCGAACGCGGCCAGGACGCCGCCCGCGATGAAGAACGGCGCCTCGGAGCGGTGATGCTCCTCGGCGACCTCCGCGGCCGCGGCGACGATCAGCGCGACGTCCATGGCGGCAACCTACCGCACCGGGCCGCGCGCCGGCCCGCCTTCGTAGCGGCTCTCCGTCGCCTCCGTCTGCCCGTGGTAGTGGCTGCCCAGATCCGGGTGCCCGTAGGGCCGCTGGGCCGGCGCGTCGAGGGTCATGAACGACAGCTGGGCGATGGGGAGGTTGGCCCACAGCTTGATCGGGATCCTCGTCAGGTTCGTGATCTCGAGGGTCAGCGTGCCCTCGAAGCCGGGGTCCACGAACCCGGCCGTGGCGTGGACGATGAGACCGAGGCGGCCTACGCTGGATTTTCCTTCTATGCGCGAGACGATGTCGTCGGGCATGCGCACCCACTCCAGCGTGCTTCCGAGCACGAACTCGCCGGGGTGGATGACGAACGGCTCGTCGTCGCCGATGGAGATCTGCTCGGTGAGGTTCGTCGGCGGCTCGCGCAGGTCGATCGCCGCGGCGCGGTGGTTGTGGAAGACGCGGAAGGTCGAGCCCAGGCGCAGGTCCACGCTCGCCGGCTGGACCATCTCCGGCTCCCACGGCTCGATGGCGATGCGCCCCTCTTCGACGAGGGCACGGATCGTGCCGTCGGACAGGACGGAGGTCGGCTGCACGCCCCGGAGTCTAGGAGGGGATGCGGCTAGGAGGGGATGCGGCGCGCCCGCGCCACGACGCCCCGCACCCGCGGCGGCGGCGGGGCGACGGGGTCCGCG
>JACCQW010000337.1 GCA_013813955.1 Solirubrobacterales bacterium | reverse complement strand
TCTCGGCCCGGGTGCCGGCGCGGAGCGCCAGAGCGATCGAGGACGAGGATGCCGCGCTGTCAACCGTGAAAAGCGCAGCCGCTAGATAGGGTCACGGCATGGGGGATAAGCCTGTGGACGTTGTGCGCAGTGTCTGCGCCGCGTTGAACGATTGCGACCTGGAGGCCATGGCGAGGCTCTACGACCCGGATGTGGTTTGGGAGGACCTCCAGCCCATGCCCGACCAAGAGCCTGTCGTCGTCGGTTTCGACGCCGTGATCGCGACCTTCCGCCTCTACCTCGACAGCTTCGCGCGCTTCGAGGCCCATCTCATCGACGCGGAGGACATCGGCGGCGACGCCGCGATCGGGACCGTGGACTGGAAGGCGACCGGCACCGGGAGCGGCGCTCCCATCGTCCGGCGCACGGTCGACGTGATGTGGGTGCGAGATGGCGTGATCACGCACTACATCTCGGGCTTCGAAAGCAAGGACGACGGGCTCCGCGCGATTTCAGACGACCGGCGTCCCGCGGGCTGAGGGGGCTTCGGACGGGGCTCAGCCCGTAGGCCGATGCGATTCTTTGCAGGGCCCGAGCGGACACCCCGGCAGCTCTCCTCGATCGCCTCGGCCTGCGTGTCGTAGGAGTAGAGCCGGTCTTCCTGCCGAAGCCCTTCCACCGATACGCGGGTGACCCCGATCGCCCTACGATGCTTCTTGCTCATGCCCGCCTCCAGTAGTCATAAGCGCTACCACGTCACCACGTTCGGCTGCCAGATGAACGAGCACGACTCCGAGCGGATGAAGGGCATGCTCGAGTCGCTGGGCTACGCCGAGGCGCCGGAGCCCGAGGCCGCCGACGTGATCCTGTTCAACACGTGCTCGATCCGCGAGAAGGCCGACAGCCGCTTCGTCGCGCACCTCGGCCATGCCAAGCGCCTGAAGGCGGCTGACCCCGAGCGGATCATCGGTGTGGGCGGCTGCTGGGCGCAGTCGGTCAAGGACGAGGTCTTCGCCCGCTATCCGTTCGTCGACGTCGCCTTCGGCCCCGGCCAGGTCCACAAGCTCGCCGAGTTCCTGACCTCGGACTCGCTGACCGCGCAGGGCTTCTTCGAGTTCGAGGGGTTCACCGGCCATCTGCCCGGCAAGCGCGCGCGCGAATTCCAGGCGTGGGTGCAGATCTCCGTCGGCTGCAACTGCGCGTGCTCGTACTGCATCGTGCCCTCCACGCGCGGGCGCGAGGTCAGCCGGCCGGCGGGCGAGCTACTCGAGGAGGTGCGCCGCCTGGCCGCGGACGGCGTGCGTGAGGTGACGCTGCTCGGCCAGAACGTCAACTCCTACGGCCGCGACCTGCGGCCGCGGCCCACGACGTTCGCCCAGCTGCTGCATGCCGTCGACGCGATCGACGGAATCCAGCGTGTGCGCTACACGAGCCCGCATCCCAAGGACATGCGCGAGGACGTCATCCGCGCGCACGCCGAGCTGGAGTCGGTGTGCGAGCACATCCACCTGCCGCTGCAGGCGGGGTCCTCACGGATCCTCAGGGCGATGCGCCGCACCTACACGCGCGAGCGCTACCTCGACCGCGTCGCGCTCATCCGCGAGCACGTGCCCGACGCGGCGATCACGACCGACGGCATCGTCGGCTTCCCGGGCGAGACCGAGGAGGACTTCGCGCAGACCCTGGCGGTCTGCGAGGAGGTCGGCTACGACGGGGCGTTCACGTTCGTCTTCTCACCGCGGCGGGGTACCTCGGCGGGCACGATCACCGAGGGTCTCGTGGCGCACGAGGTCAAGGTCGAGCGCATGCAGCGCCTCGTCGAGGTCGTCCAGCGGCGGGCCGCCGAGCGCGCCCAGCGCTTCGTCGGGCGCACCGTCGACGTGCTCGTGGAGGGCACGTCGCGCACCGACCCCTCCAGGCTGCGCGGGCGCTCGCGCCACAACAAGGCCGTGAACTTCACGGGGATGGGGGCGCCGGGCGAGATCGTGCCCGTCGCGATCACCGCCGCGACGTCGCAGACGCTCGCCGGCGAGGCGTCGCTGCTGGCCGGCGCCGACGCGCGCTGAGTCACCGGAGGATCGCCACGAAGCGGGGTCGACCCGCTACAGGCGGCGTGCGACCATGTGCCGGTGGGCAAGCGCGGCATCCTTCGGCGGATCGACGAGCATCTGGCGCTCGGCAACGAGCAGATGGCGCGCGGCAACGAGCTGATGGCGGGCATCAGGGAGCACATGGCACGCGGGAACGACCTGAGCGTCAGCGCCAACGACGTGATGGAGGCCAACCGGCAGGCCTTCCAGGATCTGCGCACGACGCTGCGCCAGATCAACCTGCGCAACGAGCGCTTCATGACCGAGCATTCCAAGACCATCGTGGAGCACACACGATCGCTCGTCGAGATGCGAGCCGAGATGCGCGAGTCGCGCCGCGAGTTCGTCGACGAGATGCAGGCTCAGCGCCGCGCCCTGTTCGCGATCCTCGACCGCTTCGAGAACGGCGGTGCGATGGGCACGGCCTGACCGGCGCTCGCGCCTGGCGATCAGCCGCCCGCCGCGCGACGCGCATCGGCCGGGTCGGCCCACGCTCGACCGCGCACGATCAGGCCACCCTCGAGCTCGAAGACGCACCCCGGGGACGTAGTCGATCGGGCGTCGCTGGTCCGTCCGGTGGCGCGCACGCGGAGGTCGCCGTTGCCGGCCGCGATCGCGGTCATGCCCCGGAGGAAGCCCACGGCCGATGGGCCTCCTCTAAGCGTGTTTAGACGAAGCGAGTTGCGAGACCGCCGTCCCAGGCGCCGACCAACGCGATGCTCGCGCGTGCGCCAACTTCTGCCGATACGCACGGATGGGCTTCAGCCGCGCCTGCGATGGCGCCGACACTCGCAGTCGCAAGGCGACGGCTCCAGCACGGTCTCCGAGCGCGCTCCGTGAGCGGATCGTCGTCGCCTCGGGCTGCCGCGCGCGGGCTCCTTGCCGCTGGGCCGGGCGATGAAGGCCTGGCTCAACGACGTCTCG
>JACCQW010000305.1 GCA_013813955.1 Solirubrobacterales bacterium | reverse complement strand
GCCGAGCTCGCGCTCGACGGCCTTGCAGGCGCCCAGCAGCTCCTCCGGGCCGAGCGCGGCGCGCACGCGCACGGCCGCGTTGAGGAAGTCGGGTTGGTCGCGCACCTCCCCGACGGGCTCGGTCTCGTACGTCGACGAGCAGGCGAGGATCTCGACGCCGTGTGCTCCGAGCGCGTCGACGGCGCCCTGCAGGTGCGCGCGGCGCTCGCCGACGTTGGAGCCCAGCCCCAGGTAGCCGGTCCGCGTCACTCGTCGAGCTCGCGCCAGACCTCGACCGATACGTCCTCGACCGGGAGCGCGATCGGCGGCTCGGGCTTCGCAGCCTTCACGGAGACCGCCTGTGCGTCGAAGTCGTTGAGCAGCCGGTCGGCGATCGCCGTGCACAGGCGCTCCAGCGTGCGGTCCGAGCGCAGCGTGGCCACCTGGGCGGCCATCTCGCAGACCTTGGCGTAGTCGACCGTGTCCTCCACGCGGTCGGTCACCGTCGCGTCGGCCTCGCCCACCTCCAGGCGGATGTCGAGGATCAGCCGCTGGCCGACCTCGCGCTCGGCGGCGGTGGCGCCGTGGTGGGTGTACAGCGAGAGCCCGTTCACCTCGACGGTGACGACGGTCTGCACGCCGCCGTCGTCATCGTCGAAGGCGTCGTCCTCGCCCTCCTCCTCGTTCAGGTCGTCGTCCCCGGGGACCATCGCCCGCGCAACGTAGCAGCCGCCACAGCGAGGGCATCGTGGACCGCCGCGACGTCGTGGACGCGGAACACCGACGCTCCCTTGGCGAGCGCCAGCACGTTCGTGGCGATCGTGCCGGGCACGCGGTCGCGCGCCTCGCGGCCGGTTATGGCGCCGAGGAAGGACTTGCGTGACGAGCCGATCACCAGCGGTCGCCCGAGCGCCACGAGCTCGCCGCAGCGCGCGAGCAGCTGGAGATTGTGGTCGATCGTCTTGCCGAAGCCGATCCCCGGGTCCAGCCACACGCGCTGCTCGTCGATGCCGGCGGCCACGGCGAAGGCCAGGCGCTCCTCCAGGAACGCCTTGACGTCGGAGACGACGTCGTCGTAGCGCGGGTCGCGCTGCATCGTGCGCGGCTCGCCGAGCATGTGCATCAGGCAGCAGTCACAGCCGCGCTCGCCCACGAGCGCCGCCATCGCCGGGTCGCCGCGCAGCGCGGTCACGTCGTTGACGATCGTCGCGCCCGCGTCCAGCGCCGCGGCGGCCACCGCCCGCTTCGAGGTGTCGATCGACAGGCGCGCGGAGGACCCGGCGAGACCCTCCAGCACGGGCACGACGCGGCGCAGCTCCTCGGCCTCGGTGACGGGCTCGGCGCCGGGCCGGGTGGACTCGCCGCCGACGTCGAGCATCGCGGCGCCCTCAGCGGCCAGCCGGCGGCCGTGGGCCACCGCGGCGACGGGATCCAGCCACTCGCCGCCGTCGGAGAACGAGTCGGGGGTGACGTTCACCACACCCATGACCGCGAACGCGCCCGCCGGGGGGACGGCCGGCGGCGGCTCCCGAGCGCTCATGCGCGGGCAGGCTATCGGCCGCCTGCCCGCGCGGTGAGCGGTGCCCCGTCAGCGGACGACGACCTTCGTCTTCATCCAGGGGTGGATGAGGCACAGGAACCGGTGCGTTCCCTCGGACAGGTTCTCGATGTCGCCGATCCTCTTCGCAGCGGCCACGTGCGAGCCAGGGAGCCTGCACCCGTATCGGGGTGCGACCAGCCGAACCCCGGGGCGCTAGGCCAGCTCGGGCTTTTCCGGGAGGTCCATGCCGCGCGCCTCCACGCCCCCGCCGGCCAGGCCGGGACGAGGAAGCGGCCGGGGGGCCTCGCGCTCCGGCTGGTCGGCGGCCGCGGGCGGGGCGGGCGCCTCGGGCGCCGGATCCTCGGGGAAGACGTCCTCCTCGGACTGGCCCGCGATGAGCGCCTCGAACTGCGCCTTCTCGATCGTCTCGCGGCGCACGAGGACCTCCGAGATCGAGCCCAGGCGCTCGCGGTGCTCGGTGAGGATGTCCTTCGCGCGCTGGTGGGCGGACTCGACCACGCGGCGGATCTCGTCGTCGATCTCGCGGGCGATCTCGTCGGAGTAGTCGGCCTGCGCGGAGAACTCGCGGCCCAGAAACGGCTGGCTCTGGTCGTGGCCGAAGACGCGCGGGCCGAGGCGCTCGCTCATCCCGTAGCGCATGACCATCGCCTTGGCGGTGGCGGTGACCTTCTCGAGGTCGTTGGACGCCCCGGTGGTGATCTCGTCGAAGACGATCTCCTCGGCGGCGCGGCCGCCCAGGGTCATGGCCATCGCGTCGGCCAGCTCCGCGCGCGTGGTGAGGAACTTGTCCTCCTGGGGCATCGAGATCGTGTAGCCCAGCGCCTGGCCGCGGCCGATGACGGAAATCTTGTGGACGGGATCGGAGTGCTCGAGGTAGTGGCCCACCAGCGCGTGGCCCATCTCGTGGTAGGCGGTGATCCGGCGCTCCTTCTCGCTCATGACCCGGGTCTTCTTCTCCGGGCCGGCGATCACGCGCATGATCCCTTCCTCGAGCTCGTGCTGGCCGATCTCGCGCTTGCCGGTGCGCGCGGACAGCAGCGCGGCCTCGTTGACGAGGTTCGCCAGGTCGGCGCCGGTGAAGCCCGGCGTCTGGCCGGCGAGGTCGTCGACGTTGATCTCCTTGGCCAGCGGCTTGCCGCGCGTGTGGATCTCGAGGACCTTCGCGCGGCCCTTGCGGTCAGGGCGATCGACGACGATCTGGCGGTCGAAGCGGCCCGGGCGCAGGAGCGCGGGGTCGAGGATGTCCGGGCGGTTCGTGGCGGCGATCAGGATGATGTTGTCGGTCATCGTGAAGCCGTCCATCTCGACGAGGAGCTGGTTGAGCGTCTGCTCGCGCTCGTCGTGACCGCCGCCCATGCCGGCGCCGCGATGGCG
>JACCQW010000298.1 GCA_013813955.1 Solirubrobacterales bacterium | reverse complement strand
CGCTCGCGCTCACGGCGCTCGCGCTCCTCGAGCGCCGGGCCGCGCAACCCGCCGCCCGGCGGCGGCGTGGAGTCCTCGAGCTCGCCGAAGAGCACGATCGCCGCCACGACGAGCGCCGCCGCGAGCGCGACGGGAGCGATCCGGCCGAGCAGTCCGCGCGCGCGCCTCATCGCCTGAGCATCCCAGCCGCCGTCGACGGCCACGCCGGGCGGTGGGGGCGGATTCCCCGCCCTTACCCTGTAGATCGCATGGCCGACCAGGCGCACATCCGCAACTTCTCGATCATCGCCCACATCGATCACGGCAAGTCGACGCTGGCCGATCGCATCCTGGAGATGACCAGGACCGTCGACCCCCGGGCGATGCGCGCCCAGGTGCTCGACTCCATGGACCTGGAGCGCGAGCGCGGGATCACGATCAAGGCCCAGGCCGTCCGCGTGCTCTACGAGGCCAAGGACGGCCAGACCTATCAGCTGCACCTCATCGACACGCCCGGCCACGTCGACTTCACCTACGAGGTCAGCCGCTCGCTCGCCGCATGCGAGGGGGCCCTGCTCGTCGTGGACGCCTCGCAGGGGGTCGAGGCCCAGACGCTGGCCAACACCTACCTGGCGGTCGACTCCGGCCTGGAGCTGATCCCCTGCCTCAACAAGATCGACCTGCCCGGCGCCGAGCCCGAGCGCGTGGCCGAGGAGGTTGCCGACCTGCTCGGCGATCCCGGCGACGGGATCCTGCGCATCTCCGGCAAGACGGGGGAGGGGGTCGTCGAGGTCCTCGAGGAGCTCGTGGCCAAGGTCCCGCCGCCCGCCGGCGACCCCGATGCGCCGCCGCGCGCGCTGATCTTCGACTCCGAGTTCGACCAGTACCGCGGCGTCATCGCCTACATCCGGGTGGTCGACGGCACCTTTCGCAAGGGCGACGCGATCCGCGCGATGGTCTCCGAGACCGAGGCCGACATCGACGACATCGGCTTCTTCACCCCGGCCATGGTCACGGCCGGGGAGCTGCGGGCCGGCGAGGTGGGCTTTCTCATCACCGGGATCAAGGACGTCACCAAGCTGCGCGTCGGCGACACGCTGACGACCACCGCCGCGGCGCTGCGCCATCCGCAGCTGGAGGCGCTGCCCGGCTACCGCGAGGTCAAGCCGATGGTGTTCTGCGGCCTGTTTCCGATCGACTCCGACGACTACCCCGACCTGCGCGACGCGCTGGAGAAGCTCGTGCTCAACGACGCCGCGCTGGCCTGGGAGCCGGAGACCTCCGACGCGCTGGGCTTCGGCTTTCGCTGCGGCTTCCTCGGGCTGCTGCACATGGACATCGTGCGCGAGCGCCTGGAGCGCGAATACGACCTCGAGTTGATGGCGACGATGCCGTCGGTGTCCTTCGACGTGACGCTCACCGACGGCTCGCACGTCGAGGTCCACAACCCGTCCGACATGCCCGACCCGGCGAAGATCGCCGAGATCCGCGAGCCGATGATCGCCGCGTCGATCCTCGCGCCCAAGGACCAGATCGGCGCGGTGATGGAGCTCTGCCAGGAGCGCCGCGGCGCGCACAAGGGGATGCACTTCCTGTCGGCCAACCGCGTGCAGCTGCAGTACGACCTGCCCCTCGCGGAGATCGTGCTGGACTTCTTCGACCAGCTGAAGTCGCGCACGCGCGGCTACGCCTCCTTCGACTACGAGGTCACCGGGATGCAGCCCTCCGACATGGCCAAGCTCGACGTGCTGCTGGCCGGCGACACGGTCGATGCGCTGTCGATGGTCGTGCACCGCGAGAAGGCCTACGAGGTCGGTCGCACGCTGACCGAGAAGCTGCGCGCGAAGATCCCGCGCCAGCAGTACGACGTGCCGATCCAGGCGGCGATCGGCTCGCACATCATCGCCCGCGAGACCGTCAAGGCCTTCCGCAAGGACGTCATCGCCAAGTGCTACGGCGGCGACATCTCGCGCAAGCGCAAGCTGCTCGAGAAGCAGAAGGAGGGCAAGAAGCGCATGAAGCAGGTTGGGCGCATCGAGGTGCCGCAGGAGGCCTTTCTCGCGGTGCTCGAGCTCGGCGAGAGCTGAGCCCGCGCCCGACGCGCCGGTTCCCGGTGGCGCGCCACGGCGCGAACGGCTACGTTCACTTCGTGTTCACACCGCGCCCTCGACAGATGGCCGCCGGCTGCGCGGCGCTCGCCCTGCTCGCCATGCCGGTCGCCGCGGCCCCCGCGGCGCCCGTGGGCAAGGAGACCACCTCCTACTCGACGATCGGCGGGGACGCCGAGGCGCCCTACTCCAGGTTGAAGCTCATCCCGGGGTACAAGCGCGTCGTGCGCGACGACCTCGGCGCCGGCCCGGTCAAACGCCGCCACATCCGGCGGCGGTCGCTGCTGTACTTCGCGCAGCTGTCGGACTTCCAGCTGGCCGACGGCGAGTCGCCGGCCCGCGTGGAGACCCTCGACCTCGCCAGCACGCCGTTCACGTCGGCCTGGCGCCCGCAGGAGGAGCTCGAGCCGTTCACCGTCGACCAGGTCGTGCGCCAGGTCAACCGCTTCGACACGAGCCCGATCCGCAACCGGCGCACGCGCCGCGCGAAGCTCGCGCTGTCGCTGACCACCGGCGACAGCGCAGACAACCAGCAGATCAACGAAACCGAGTGGGTCGTGCGCCTGCTGGAGGGCGGGCGCCTGGACCCGAACTCCGGCGTGGAGGGCGGGCTGTGCGCCGGCCTCGTCCCCCCCGGCGAGGCCGCGCGCTACACGGGCGTGCAGGACGACCAGGACATCCTGGAGAGCGGTCGCTTCTATGACCCCGACTCCCCGAGCGGGGAGTTCGTGGCCTGGCCGCGCTACCCGGGCCTGATGGATCGCGCGCAGCGCCCGTTCGAGGCCGCCGGGCTGCGCAGGCCCAGCTACGTGTCCTTCGGCAACCACGACGGGACGGTGCAGGGCAACTTCCACGCCCTGCAGGCCTTCGACGACATCGCGCGCGGCTGCGTCAAGCCCCTGAACGCGGGCGGAACGCTGGAGTCGAGCTTCCTGACGACGGACGTCGAGCGGACGGTCCTCGTCCCGCCCGACCCCGACCGCGGCTTCGCCGACCGTCCCACCTACAAGGCGATCCACGCCAAGGGCAGGCAGGACGACGACCACGGCTTCGCGTTCGTGGACCCCGACGAGCTGCGGGCGTCCAACGGGGAGGCCTCCTACTACTCCTTCAGCCCGCGCAAGGGCGTCCGCCTGATCTCGATCAACACCGTGGCCGAGGGCGACCGGGTCGGCTCCAGCGGCAACCTCGACGAGCCGCAGTTCCGCTGGATCGAGCGCGAGCTGAAGGCAGCGGCGGGCCGCGGCGAGCTGGTGATGCTCTTCGGCCACCACCCGATCCGCAGCCTCACGAACTCCAGCCCCGACGAGAACGCCGGCGACTGCGCGCTGCGGCTCGTCAGCGGCCCGGGCTGTGACCGCGACCCGCGCAGCTCGCGCCCGCTGCGCCAGGGCGCCGACCTGCAGCGGCTGCTGCTCGAGCACCCGAACGTGATCGCCTACATCGCCGGCCACTCGCACGAGCACAAGGTCACCGCGTTCGAGCGCGAGGGCGGCCGCGGTGGCTTCTGGGGCATCGAGACGTCGTCGGAGATCGACTGGCCGATCCAGTCGCGCCTGCTCGAGCTCATGGACAACCGCGACGGCACGCTGTCGATCTTCGGGACCATCATCGACCACGGCGGCGAGCTCTCGACGCCGCCGGCGGACACGCCCGCGGACGGCTTCGACGAGGAGACGCTGGCCGCCCTGGGCCGCGAGTTCTCCTTCAACGATCCCCAGGTCGGCGTGGAGGCGGGGGCCGACGGCCGCCTGCAGGACCGCAACGTCGAGCTCGTGATGCCCGACCCGCGCAAGCGCTGAGCCGCAGGGCCGCCGGTCAGCCGGCGAAGTACTTGGCCGCCAGACCGTCGACGGTGCCCTTGGTCCGCATCGTCGTCGGACCGAGGAGCCTCCCGATCGCCGTGATGTCCAGCGCGCAGTCGCGAATGCCAGCGCTCGGAAGCCAGTACAGCTCACGCTCGCCGAATGCGAGCCTGTCCTCGTCGCTGGCCAGCGCGAGCACCGCCTCGCACGTCCGCGCCGCCGGCTTGGCACGGAGCAGCACCACCTGGAGCGTGCCGTCGGAGGCCTCGATCAGCGGGCGGGCGAACGGCCGGGCATCCGCGATCGCGCGGACCTCGCCCGCCGTGCGAATCAGGACGGCCACCTCGTAGCCGAGCGACTCGCGCAGGGCCGCCTCGATCCGGTCTGCCA
>JACCQW010000278.1 GCA_013813955.1 Solirubrobacterales bacterium | reverse complement strand
TGCGCTCGCGCGGCCAGGGCGCGCCGGCCCCTTCGCCGGCGCGGCGGCGCGCGATGGCCGGCAGCTCGGTGCGGTCCTCATGGTCGGAGCCGAAGCCGCCCTGGCCGGAGGCGAAGAACGCGTCCAGGCCGGCGCTGCGCAGCTTCAGCCGCGCGATCGCCTCGAAGTTGCCGGTCACGAGCGCGAGGCGCACGCCGTCGCGGGTCTGCAACCGCTCCAGCAGCTCGAACATCCCCGGCGCGACGTGGCCGGAGAGATCGCCGGGCACGAGCCGCGCGTAGGCCTCGCAGGCGGCGATGCGCACGTCGTCGGCGTGCGCGTCGATGCGCTCCTTGGCCACGCCGCTGCAGACGAGGATGTCGCGGGTGATGTCGGCGTCGGTGCGCCCCGCCGATGGCACCCTTGCGGCTGCCGGGTCGCTGAGGCCGTGCACGCGGCGCAGCGCCTCGTACATCGCGTCGCGGTGCGCATCGGCCGCCCTCAGCAGCAGCGTGCCGTCGATGTCGAAGAGCAGGAGCACGGACGCGCTAGCGCGCGAAGGCCGTCTCGGCCGAGAGCGACTGCGCAAAAGCGGCGATGAGCCGCGCGCAGGCCTCGATGTCCGACAGCTGGACCATCTCGACCGGCGAGTGCATGTAGCGCAGCGCGATCGAGACGCCGCCGGTGGGCACGCCGGCGCGCGAGAAGTGGATCGCGTCGGCGTCGGTGCCCGTCGAGCGCGCGGAGGCCTGCACGGTGAACGGGATCTGCTCGCGCTCGGCCGTCTCGTGCAGCAGCTCGAAGACCGCGGGGTGCAGCACCGAGCCGCGCTCGATCACCGCGCCGGCCCCGAACTCGTGCTTGCCGATCTCCTTGACGTCAATGCCCGGCGCGCTGGTCTCGTGGGTGACGTCGACGACGATCGCCACGTCGGGGCGCAGGCCGTAGGCCGAGGTGCGCGCGCCGGCGAACGTGATCTCCTCCTGCACGACGCCGACCGCGGCGACGTCCCCCGGTGCTCCGCCGGCCTCGGCCACCAGGCGCGCGGCCTCCAGCGCGATGAACGCGCCGAGGCGGTTGTCCATCGAGCGGGAGATCACCCGGTCGCCCAGCAGCGCCACCGGCTCGCCCTCGATCACGGCGACGTCGCCGATGCGCACCCGCGCGCGGGCCTCGTCGCCGTCGGCCGCGCCGACATCGATGTGCAGCTCGCGCATCTCGGCGACCTTCTTGCGCTCCTCGTCGCGCAGCAGGTGGATCGGCTTCTTGCCCACCACGCCGGGCAGGGGGCCGTCACGGGTGATGACCTCGACGCGCTGGCCGACGAGGATCTGCGGGTCCCACCCTCCCACGCCGATGAAGCGCAGGAAGCCCTCGTCCTCGATGTGCGTGACGATCAGGCCGATCTCGTCGATGTGGCCGACGACCGCCAGAAAGGGAGCGCCCTCCGAGGTGGGGTGGGCGGGATTCGATCTCACGCGAGCTACGGCGGAGCCCATGACGTCGACCACCACGTCGTCGGTGAACGCGCGGCCCGCCTCGGCGAACACGGCGGCGGGCGCCGTCTCATAGCCCGAGGGGCCGGCGGCGGTCAGCAGCTGGCGCAGGACGTCGGGCAGGGGCACGCCGACGAAGGCTAGCGAGCGTTTCCGCCGGGCGCGGGCGCGGGGCGCGCTTGCCACCATGGATGACCCGATGCCGCTCGCCATCGCCATCTTCGCCGGTGCGCTCGCCGTGATCGCCTCCGAGCGCGTGGACCGCACGAAGGTAGCGCTCGTCGGCGCGATGCTCGTCCTGCTCACGCAGACGATCGACCAGGAGCACGCGATCGAGGCGATCGACTTCGAGACGATCGGCCTGCTGGCGGGCATGATGCTGATCGTCCGCGTCACCGAGCCGACGGGTGTCTACACCTACCTGGCGATCCGCGCCGGCCAGCTCGCCCGCGGGCGCCCGCTCGGGGTCGTCGCGTCGCTCGCGCTGTCCACCGCGCTGCTCTCGGCCTTCCTGGACAACCTCACGACGGTCCTGCTCGTCGTGCCGATCACGTTCCTGCTCGCCGACGCGCTGGACATCGACCCGATCCCGCTCGTGCTCATCGAGATCATCGCCTCGAACATCGGCGGCACCGCGACGCTCATCGGGGACCCCCCGAACATCCTCATCGCGGGCCATACGGGCCTGTCCTTCTCGGATTTCGTGGTCAACCTCGCGCCGATCTCGGCGCTGGCGTTCGTGGTCGTGACCGGCCTGCTGTACCTCTTCTTCCGAAAGCGGTTGCAGATCGCGCCCGAGGCACGCGACAGTGTCATGGAGCTCGACGCGCGCAAGTCGATCGAGGACGTCGCCGAGATGAAGCGCACGCTGCCGATCCTCGTCGTCACCCTGCTGGCCTTCTTCGTCCACAAGGGCATCGGGTTGGAGCCCGCGACGGTCGCCCTCACCGGCGCGACGGCGATGCTGCTGGTCACCCGCCAGTCCGTCGAGGCCGCGCTGCGCGGGATCGAGTGGCCGACGCTGTTCTTCTTCATCGGGCTGTTCGTGATGGTCGGCGCCCTGGAGGAGACCGGGACGATCGAGGAGATCGCCAACGGGATCGGCTCGGTGACCGACGGGGACCGGACCGCGGAACTGCTGGGCATCGCGTGGGTGTCGGCGCTCGGCTCGGGCCTGGTCGACAACATCCCCTTCACAGCGACGATGATCCCCGTGGTCGAACAGCTGCAGACCGACGACGCCGACGACGCCTACTGGTGGGTCCTCGCGATCGGCGCCTGCTTCGGCGGCAACTTCACGCTGATCGCGGCGGCGGCCAACGTCGCGGCCGCGGGCATGGCCGAGCGCGCCGGGCGGCCGATCGGCTTCCTGACGTTCCTGAAGGTCGGGGTGCCGGCGACGCTGGTCTCCATGATCCTGGCCACCGGCTACATCGCGCTGCGCTACCTGTGAGAGGAGATCCGTCATGAGCCCTGCGACCATCGCCACCGCCGTGCGCCGGAAGGTCCCGCTGCTGCGCGACGAGGACACCGTGAGCGACGCGGTCGCCCGGATCGCCGAGGCCGACGTGCCCGCGCTGCCCGTCGTCGACGCCGACGGCAAGCTGCTGGGGATCTTCGGCGAGCGCGAGTTCATCGGCGCGCTGTTTCCCGCCTACCTGGAGCAGCTCGGCTATGCGGGCTTCGTGCCCAAGTCGCTGGAGCGCCAGCTCGAGAAGCGCGCGAGCTGTGGCATGGAGGCCGTGCGCAAGTACACGAACACCGAGCACATCGACGTCGGCGAGGACCACTCCGACACCCAGCTCGCCGAGACCTTCCTGCATCACCGCGTGCTCATCGTCCCGATCGTCGACGGCGGGCAGGTCAGCGGGATCGTCACCCGCGAGGACTTCTTCCGAGCGCTGGCCTCGAGGTTCGCCGAGGTGACATGACCTCGCGGCTCAGCGTCGAGGTGCCGGTCCCGGCTCGCTGAGCCGCCGGCTGAGCCGCCGCTACCCGTTCGCGTGCAGCTGGCGCAGCACGTACTGCAGGATGCCGCCGTGGCGGAAGTACTCCGCCTCCTTGGGCGTGTCGATGCGCACCCGCGCCGTCAGCTCCTTGTCGCCGGCGAGCACCGCGACCTCTGCGGGCGGGCCGTCGCCGGCGTTCATCGGATCGGCCAGCCCGGCGATCGAGAACTCCTCCTCGCCCGTGAGCCCGAGCGCCGCGACGGAGTCGGGCAGCTGCAGCGGCAGCACGCCCATGCCCACGAGGTTGGAGCGGTGGATGCGCTCGAAGCTCTCGGCCAGCACCGCGCGGACGCCGAGCAGGTTCGTGCCCTTGGCCGCCCAGTCGCGCGACGAGCCCGAGCCGTACTCCTTGCCGGCGAGCACGACGAGCGGCGTGCCCTCGGCGATGTAGGCCATGGCCGCGTCGTAGATCGACATCTGCCGGCCGTCCTTCGTGGTCACCCCGCCCTCGGGAAGGCGGTCCCCGCCCGCCCCCGCGAGCTGGTTGCGCAGGCGGATGTTGGCGAACGTGCCGCGCATCATCACCTCGTGGTTGCCACGCCGCGAGCCGTAGGAGTTGAAGTCCGCGGGCGCGACGCCGTGCTCCTGCAGGTAGGCCCCGGCGGGACCGTCGCGCTTGATCGCGCCGGCGGGCGAGATGTGATCGGTGGTGACGGAGTCGCCCAGGATGGCCAGCACCCGCGCGCCCTGGATGTCGGTCACCGGCTCGGGCTCGGGGGGCATGCCCTCGAAGTAGGGCGGCAGGCGTACGTACGTGGAGTCCTCGTCCCACTCGAAGCGGTCGCCGGTGGGCACCTCGAGCGAGTTCCAGCGCTCGTCGCCCTCGAAGACCTCGCCGTAGGAGGAGCGGAACATGTCCGACCGCACCGCGTGCTCGATCGTCTCGGCGACCTCCTGCTCGGAGGGCCACAGGTCGCGCAGGTGGACGTCGTTGCCGTCCGCGTCGGTGCCCAGCGCGTCGTTGACGAGGTCGACGTCCATCGTGCCGGCCAGCGCGTAGGCGACGACCAGCGGCGGCGAGGCGAGATAGTTCATCTTCACGTCGGGGTTGATGCGCCCCTCGAAGTTGCGGTTGCCCGACAGGACGGAGACGACGGCGAGGTCGTGCGCGTTGACCGCGTCGGAGACCGCCGGGAGCAGCGGGCCGGAGTTGCCGATGCACGTCGTGCAGCCGTAGCCGACGAGGTGGAAGCCCAGCGCCTCCAGGTCGCCGGTGAGCCCCGCGCGCTCGAGGTAGGCCGTGACCACCTTGGAGCCGGGCGCCAGTGACGTCTTCACCCACGGCTTGCTGCTCAGCCCGCGCGCGACCGCGTTGCGGGCCACGAGCCCGGCGGCCAGCATGACCGACGGGTTGGAGGTGTTCGTGCAGCTCGTGATCGCGGCGATGACCACACGACCGTGGTCGAGGAGTCCGTGCGCGCGGACATGTTCACGTCCTCCTACGGCGAGGTCTTCGACGGCGACGCGAACTGGCAGTCGCTCGACGTGCCGACGGGCGACCGCTTCGACTGGGTCGAGGACTCCACCTA
>JACCQW010000216.1 GCA_013813955.1 Solirubrobacterales bacterium | reverse complement strand
GACGGACACCTTCGGCGCCGGCGGCGAGCGCTCGCGCATCGGCGAGGGCGCGCTCGCGCGTGCCGGCGAGGAGCTCGGCCGCGTGGGGGCGGCGGCGCTGGCGTCCTAGGAGGTCGCGACCTTCATGCGCTCCTGGCTTGAGGGCACCGGCTGCGAGCCGCCGGGAAGCGCGTCGCGCAGCGCGCCGAGCTCGCGCACCAAGGCGCCCAGCTGCTTCTCGACGGCATCCAGGCGCTGCTCGATCGCCGTGCTCGCAGTGAGACCGGCCAGGCGCTCGTCGAGGCGGTCGACGCCGTCCTCGATGCCCTCCAGGCGCTGCGAGACCGACCGCACGCGCCGGGTGAGGCGCTCGAGATCGGCCGCCGATGGGATGTTCAGCGCCCCGAACGCCACCTCCTGCGCTTGGGCGGCCTTCTCACGCGCCTCGAAGGCCCGGGAGATCGCCCCGTTGACGAGCGGGTTCTCGAGGAGGTCCTGAGCGAGCCTGCCCAGCGCGTCCTCGCTCTGCCTGGTCAGCCGCTCGCGCAGCCCTTCGCCGTCGATGTCCTCGGTCATGCCGCGGAGGCTAGCGCAGGGTGCCGGTGCCGATGAGCCGGCCCATTCATCTGACCCTCGAGTGGAGGCTTATACACCTGTCTACGGGTGCCGCGTGACGGCCGGAGATTGCCCAAATACCCTAATGAGTGATAAAAACACCCATCGGCAGGGATGACATGCCGCGCGGCGCCCGAATCCCCTGGTAGGGTGCCGCGGGGCACGATCCGAGAACCTCCGGGGAGGAGACGCAGGACCCTATGCACCACAAGCGCAAGCTGCTCATCGCTCTGGTCGTAACCGGTGCCCTCACGGCAGGGTTCGGCTCGTCCGTCTTCTCGGCCAGTGCCAAGCCGCGCACGTTCGTGGTGACGTTCCTCGGAGGCATGCAGCGCACGATCACCGTCGACGTGGGCGCCGACACCCCGGTCGATCAGGTCACGCTGCCGGGCATCGACCTGCCACTGCTCAGCATCCAGGAGGTCACGCCTCCCGACGGGCCCACGGGCGGGCCCGTCACGATCACGCCCGGCGCGCCCGCCCCCGCGCAGCCCGGCGCCCCGGATCCCTCGGCCGACGCGCCGCAGAGCAGCGGCGAGGCCGAGAAGCAGAAGACGACCGGGTCCAAGAAGCGCAAGCCGCGCCCGGGCGAGAAGGTGCGCGACGAGAACGGCCGGCTGATCCTCGACGAGGAGAAGTCCCCGCGCCAGGAGCGCGATCGCCCGCGCAAGACCAGGCTGCGCAACGCCGGCGGCGCGCCCACGCTGAACAACCCGACCACGTCGCTGGCGCTGCCGGGCCCGGCTCCCGTCGGTGTGCCGAACTTCTTCATCGACAAGTTCCGCATCCCCCCCTTCCTGCTGCCGATCTACCAGGCGGCGGGCATCCAGTACGGGATCCGCTGGGAGGTCCTGGCGGCGATCAACGAGATCGAGACCGACTACGGGCGCAACCTCAACGTGAGCTCGGCGGGCGCGATGGGCTGGATGCAGTTCATCCCGTCCAGCTGGAAGGCCTACGGCGTCGACGCCAACCGCGACGGCAAGAAGGACCCCTACAACCCGGTCGACGCGATCTTCGCCGCCGCGCGCTACCTGCGCGCCGCGAACGCCGACAAGGATCTGCGCAAGGCGATCTTCGCCTACAACCACGCGGACTGGTACGTGGACAGCGTGCTCATGCGTGCGCGTCTGATCGGCGGCCTGCCCGCTGATCTGGTCGGATCGCTGAGCGGCCTGACGCAGGGCCACTTCCCGGTGCATGCCAAGGCGCGCTACGCCGACGACCTCTCGGAGCGCGAGGCCGGCCGCCGCGTGGCCAAGGGCGCCAACGCCGCGCTGCCGGTCGAGGCCAACAACTCGCGGCGCGGCATCAACGTCTACGCCAAGCCGGGCTCCGCGGTCGTCGCCGTCCAGGACGCCAAGGTCCTCAAGGTCGGGCGCACCAAGCGCCTGGGGCGCTTCGTGCAGCTGCGCGACGTGTACGGCAACACCTACACCTACGGGCACCTGAAGAAGCTGGCCACGAGGGTGGCCGTGCCCAAGGAGAGGACGCAGAGCAAGGCATCGATCGCACGCGAGCTCGAGCTGCCCAAGCGCGACGCCAAGCCGACCGAGGCCGCCAGCGCCGGCAAGCAGAAGGCCGCCGCCATCAAGGGCTCGCGCCGCAAGGCCGCGCGCCCGCAGGCGCCATCCGCGCCCGCAGCCGCGGTCAAGGTCGCCAAGGAGCGGCTGTTCGCCAACCCGACCCGCCCGAAGGCGCTGCGCGCCGGGGGGCGCCAGCAGATCCTCGACTCCGAGTCCGAGCTGCCCGGCAACGAGACCTTCAAGTCCTACTTCTCGGAGGTCTACGGCCTCAAGCGCGAGGACGTGGTCCTGAAGCGCCTGATCCCCGGCCGGCGCGTCATCGCGGGCACGATCCTCGGCAGGATCGGCACCACGTCGCAGACGGTCTCCCCGCACGTGCTCTTCGAGGTCCGCCCCGCCGGCCGCGGCGCGCCGAGGATCGACCCCAAGCCGATCCTGGACGGCTGGAAGCTGCTGGAGTCCACCGCGATCTACCGCGCCCAGGGCAAGAACCCGTTCTTCGGCCCCGACGCCAAGACCCCGTCGGTCGGGCAGATCCTGCTGATGAGCAAGGAGACCCTGCAGCAGCGCGTCCTGCGCAACCCACGCGTGGACCTGTACTCCTGCGGGCGCCGCGACGTGCGTGCCGGGATCATCGACCGCCGCGTCCTGGCGTCGCTCGAGTTCCTCGCCGCCGGCGGCATGAAGCCGACCGTCACCTCACTGCGCTGCGGCCATGGCACCTACACCAAGAGCGGCAACGTCTCCCACCACACCTCGGGCAACGCCGTGGACATCGCCAAGATCAACGGCGTGCCGATCCTCGGCAATCAGGGCGACGGCTCGATAACCGACATCGCGGTGCGCCGCCTGCTGACGCTGCAGGGAACGCTCAAGCCGGCGCAGATCATCACGCTGATGAAGTACGACGGGACCGACAACACCCTCGCTATGGGCGACCACGCCGACCACATCCACATCGGCTTCCAGCCGCAGTTCAATCCCAACAGCAAGGCGGGCCGGCAGATGGACGCCGTCCTCAAGCCGTCGCAGTGGATCAAGCTGATCGACCGCCTCGGCGAGATCGACAACCCCGTCGTGCGCCTGAAGCCCTCCAAGTACGCGATCAAGGTCCCAGCGGCCGAACGCGCCAGCCGCGCCCACCAGGGCGAATAGCAATCGCCCGGCAGTTCCGCTTCGTCCAGCTCGAGTTCCCCTGGTCGCTGGGCCCCGAGCCAGGGCGCTACGCGATCCGCGAGCACATCGGCGATGACCCGGGACACGTGCTGGTGCTGCGCACGTTGGGCGCGCCCGAGCGCCGCCTCCTGAAGGCGCGGCGCAAGGTCCGTGACATCGCGCCGGGGCTCCCGCCCGAGCCGGTCGAGACCTCGCGCGCGACGCTCGTGGACACCGCGGCGCTCGACGGGTCTGACGAGGCGGCGCGGTGGCTGGCCGCCGCCGACCACGAGCAGGTCGCCCACGACGCGATCGTGCGGCTGAACCGCGTCCTGCACGCCCACCGCGCCGCCACGGCGGACCCCTTCGCCCACGAGGTCTCCCGCGAGCAGGCCATCGCGCTGCGCATCGGCTACGGCGAGGGCGAGCAGGTGGCCGAGGGCCGCTGGGAGCACGCCCGCGAGCTGGCCCGCGATCAGGACCGGCCCCGCCTGCGCCCCGGACGCTCGGCGCTGCGCCCCCAGGAGCGCCTCGCTGCGGTGCTGGGCGGCCGTGACGCGGTTCTGGCCTGCGAGGAGCTGACGCTGCGCGCGCGGGCCGACGTCGACGCCGAGCGCTACCGCGAGGCGGCGCTGCAGCTGCGCATCGCCCTGGAGGCCGCGCTCGCCGAGCTTGAGCCCTGGCGGGAGCGCCCGCAGCTCCCCGAGCGCCTGGACGAGCTGGCCTCCCGGCGCGAGGAGGTCGGCGCGGTGGCCGATGCCGCGCTGCAGGGCGGCCTGGACCCCAGCCAGGTCGAGAGCGTCCGCAGCGTCCTCGGACGCGTCGAGTCGGCGCTGCGCGCGCGCACGGCCGGCGGGCTGCAGTAGCGCCGCGACTTCTCCGCCGCGACGGGGTTCTCAGGGCATGACCCTGCGCACACT
>JACCQW010000201.1 GCA_013813955.1 Solirubrobacterales bacterium | reverse complement strand
GGGCAGCACCGACGCCAGCTCGTCGGCGCCGAGGTCATAGCGGTCGTCGGACGAGCGCGCTCGCAGGCGCTGGGCGACCGTCGTGACCGTCTCGTCGGTGACCTCGCTGCGCTGGATGAAGAAGACGTGCAGCCCCTTGTCGCGGCCCTCGGCGAACAGCAGCGCGCGCGCCGGCAGCCCGTCGCGCCCCGCGCGGCCGGCCTCCTGGTAGTACGCCTCCACCGACCCCGGCACGCTCTCGTGACAGACCGTGCGCACGTCAGCCTTGTCGATGCCCATCCCGAACGCGTTCGTGGCGACGACGACGTCCAGCTCGCCGCCCATGAAGCGCCGCTGGACGTCGGCGCGCTGCTCGCGGCCCAGGCCGGCGTGGTAGACGCCGACATCGCCGTCGAGCTTCGCGGCGAGCTTCTCGGCCCCGGCGCGCGTGCCCGCATAGACGATCGCCGGCCGCGCTCCCTCCTCGTCGAGCGCGGCGGCGATGTGGCGGTGCTTGGCCTGCGTGGAGGCGCATGGGAGCACGGCGAAGGAGAGGTTCGGGCGGTCGAACCCGGTCGCGACGCGCACCGGGTCGCGCAGGCCGAGGCGGGTCTCGATGTCCGCGGCGACCTGCGGGGTCGCCGTCGCTGTCGACGCGATGATCGCCTGGGCGCGCAGCCAGCGGGCGGCGTCGGCCAGGCGGAAGTAGTCGGGGCGGAAGTCGTGGCCCCACTGCGATACGCAGTGCGCCTCGTCGACCACGAACAGCCCGATGCGCGCGGCGCGCATGGCCTCGAGGAAGGGCGCCGAGGAGAAGCGCTCGGGCGCGACGTACAGCAGGCGCAGCTCGCCCGAGGCGGCGCGCGCGAGCGCGTCGCGGTTCTCCGCCGCGCCGCGCTGGGCGTTCACGAGCGCCGCGCGGCCGGGAGCGACCCGCTCGAGCGCCTCGACCTGGTCCTGCATGAGCGACACGAGCGGCGAGACCACGAGGGTGAGGTCGTCGCGCACGAGAGCGGGAAGCTGGTAGCACAGCGACTTGCCCGCGCCCGTGGGCATCACCACCAGGACGTCGCGGCCGGCCGCCGCAGCGCGCACCGCCTCCTCCTGGCCAGGGCGGAACGCATCGAAGCCGAAGTGCTCGCGCAGGGCGGTGGCGGGATCCATGGCGGCGTCCGACCTTAGCGGCCGCCCCGGCCGCCGCCCGTTGAAGTCACACAGCCGTGACGATCATGCGCCTTCAGGCGCGCACAAGCGGGAGCTCCAGCGCGTACTTGCCGTTGGCGTCGTCGGTGCCCGCGAGCGGGTAGCGGCCGCTGAAGCACGCGTCGCAGTGGCGCTCGCGGTCCCCGCGGACGGCCTCGTAGACGCCCTCCAGCGAGAGGTAGGCCAGCGAGTCGCAGTTGAGCTCGCGCGCGATCTCGTCGACATCGCGGCCGTGCGCGATCATCTCCTCACGCGTGGACATGTCCACCCCGTAGTGGCAGGGGTGCTTGATCGGCGGCGCGGAGATCCGCATGTGTACCTCGCGCGCACCGGCGTCGCGCAGCATCTCGACGATCTGGCGCGTCGTGTTGCCGCGGACGATCGAGTCGTCGACGACCACGATGGACCTGCCCCCCACGATCTCGGGCAGCGGGTTGAACTTCAGCCGCAGGCCGTGCTTGCGCAGCTCCTGGCCGGGCTGGATGAACGTCCGCCCGACGTAGCGGTTCTTGATCAGCCCGTCGTCCTGGGGCAGGCCGCTGGCGCGGGCGTAGCCGCGCGCGGCGGGGGCGCCGGAGTCCGGCACCGGGATGACGAGGTCCGCGTTCGGGGCCGGGGCCTCGCGGGCGAGGATCTCCCCCATGCGCCCGCGGGCGGCCTGCAGCACGTCGCCGCCCATCCGCGAGTCCGGCCGCGCGAAGTAGATGTACTCGAAGATGCAGAACGCCTCGCGCGCGCCGGTCACGAGCTGGCGCGTCTGCAGCCCGTCGGCGCCGATCGAGACCATCTCGCCGGGGGCGACGTCGCGGACCAGCTCGGCCCCGATGATGTCCAGCGCGCACGACTCGCTGGCCACGCAGTAGCGCTCGCCGATGCGCCCGAGCACGAGCGGGCGCAGCCCGGCCGGATCGCGGAAGGCCACGACGTTGTCCTTTGTCATCAGCACGGTGGAGAAGGCGCCCTTCAGGCGGGGCACGACCTCGGCCGCGGCGTCCTCGATCCGCTCGGCCTCGTGGGAGGCCAGCAGCGCCGCGATTATCTCCGAGTCCGACGTCGAGCGAAAGCTCAGCCCGCGCTCGCGCAGCTCGGTGTGCAGCTCGACGGCGTTGATGAGGTTGCCGTTGTGGCCCAGCGCGACCTCGCGGCGGTCGGAGCGGTGGACCGGCTGCGCGTTGTCCCACCCGTTGGAGCCGGTCGTCGAGTAGCGGACGTGGCCCACCGCCATGTCGCCCCCCAGCGCGCGCAGCTTCTGCTCGTCGAAGACCTGGTTGACCAGGCCCAGGTCGCGCAGGGTCATGATGTGCCCGCCCACGTCGGCGGCGGCGATGCCGGCCGACTCCTGCCCGCGATGCTGCAGGGCGTACAGCGCGAAGTAGGCCAAGCGGGAGACGTCGTGCCCGGGGCCGTAGATCCCGAACACCCCGCACTCGTCCCGCGGCCCTTCGCGCCCGTCGAGAGTGCTCACGGGTTCAGTCTAACCGTGCGTTCGGCGGCGAACGGACGGAGCACCTCGTGCCGGCCACCCCCGCCGTCCCGCCACGGCTACAGGCGGATGTCCAGGGCCACCTCGTAGACGTCGACCGCGGCGCGCCGGCCCATCCCGTCACCGGGCGGGCTCATCGTGTTGAGGACTTCGTCGCCCTTGCGCAGGTCCTCCTCGGTCTCGAACAGGCCGATGGCGAGTGCGCGCCCGCCGTCGGGGTCGATGAGCAGCGTGAAGCCCTTCGACGGCACGCCCTCCGGCGGGCCCGAGCCCGCCCGTTCCTTCATGCCCTCGGCGCCGCTACGCAGCCCCTCTGCCTCGGCGCCCTCCCAGACGGCTACCCGTGCGTACATCCAGTGCCTCCTCGAGTTCGATTGAGCCGACACTACGCCGAGCGGCCGCGGACCGCTAGGGAAACAGCGGGGCGAGCGCGGCGTGGGCGGTGCGCAGCTCCACGAGGGTCACGGCGATGCGGACGTCGCCGCGGGTCACGCCGAGCGTCTGGCCACCGACGGTGCCAACGATCGCGATCGGTACACGGTCGCCGAGGCGCAGCACGGCCTCCTCGGGGCCCGAGACGACGAATCCCGCGCCGGGCCCTTCGCCGAAGAGCAGGCGCTCGAGCCCATCGGCGGCCTCGCCGTCGCACAGGACGCCTCGCTCGGCTCCGCCTCCGCCGGCTCCGCCGCCGCCTCCGGCGCCCCCGAGATCGAGCGTCGCGCCGAGACCGCCGGCCAGGCACGATTCGGCGACGGCGACCAGGAGCCCGCCTTCGGCGACGTCATGGGCACTGGACAGGTCGCCGTCGCGGACCGCGTCGCGGACGGCGGCGTGCGCGGCGCGCAGCGCCTCCACGTCGACCGGCTCGAGGCCGTCGGGCAGCGGCTCGCCGCGCAGCTTGGCCAGCTCCGAGCCGGGCAGCCGTGGGCGAAACGGCCCTGCGAGGGCGACCCGGTCGCCCGCGCGCGCGAAGCCCGAGCGCCCGGCGCGCACGGCGTCGGGC
>JACCQW010000176.1 GCA_013813955.1 Solirubrobacterales bacterium | reverse complement strand
GGCGGAGGGATCCGGACCGCCGGGCACGGCGAGCCGGCCCCCACCGCCCGGGAGGCCGGCGATGAGCCGCGGCGTTCCGGCCCCGGTCTCCCCGCATTCCTGCGCGGCCGGATGGTCGGAGTGGCCGCGACCGTCGTCCTCGCGGTCGTGGCGGTCGTCGCGGTCCTGAGCGCCAGCGGGGGCGATCCCCAGACGCCCGATCGCCCGCCGGGGGCGGGCGGGCCGGGGCCCCCTTCCGATTCCGCCGTCTCCGATCCGGTCCCCGTCGGCCCGCGACCCAACGCGCTGACCATCGCCGGCGGCGACGTCTGGGCGGTCAGCGCCTCCTCCAGCGACGTGTTCCGCGTCGACGCGCAGACCGGCGAGCGCAGCGACCGCATCGACATCGGCGAGGGCGGGTCCTCGATCGCCGCCGGCTTCGGCTCCGTGTGGGTCGTCAAGGGCTCGACCGGCACGCTGCTGCGCATCGACTCCCGGACCGGGCGCCGGACGGGGCCGGCGATCCAGCTCGACGTGCCCGGCCAGGCCGTCGCTGTGGCCACCGGCGAGGGCGCGGTGTGGATCGGCGTGCGCAGCTCGGTGCCGGGCTCGAGAGGCCCGGAGACCGTCGTCAAGCTCACGCCCGGCACCGGGGCGCAGCAGGCCATCTCCGTTCCCGGCGGCGTCCAGGATCTCGCGGTGGGCGAGGACGCCGTCTGGGTCTCCAACCGCTTCCGCTCGAGCGTCGTGCGGATCGGGACGACGACCGGGACGACGACCGAGATCCCCGTCGACGCCCGGCCGAAGGGGCTCGCGGTGGGCGAGGGCGCCGTGTGGGTGGCCGCCGAGGGCGACGACGCGATCACCCGCATCAACGTCTCCAGCCGGCGCACGACCACGATCGGGCTCGAGGACACGCCCGCCCGCGTGACCGTCGGCGGAGGCTCGGTGTGGGTCAGCGCCCGCGCGGCCGGCAACCTGATCCGCATCCACCCCGACCGCCGCCGGGTGCGCGACACGATCGACACCGGCCGGCGGCCCTTCGCCCTAGACGTCACGAAGGGCGCGGTGTGGGTCTCGCTGCTCGGCGAGGACGCCGTGCAGAGCGTCGAGTTCCAGCCGTAGCCCGCCTGACACGGTCGATGGCCCCTCCGTTTCTGCACGGACGGTCCGACCTGGTCGGTGTGAGCTTGCTACAGGTCGCGCCGCGATACGACACCGTCCTGCAGCGCGCGCATCGCGAGGTAGGAGCGCTTCTGGTTCTGCGGGAGGTGCTCGACGCCGAAGAAGCCGAACAGCGTGCGCAGGTGCGCCTTGACCGCGTCGACGGAGAGGAAGAGCTCGTCGGCGATCTGCTGGTTGGTGGCGGGCGTGGCCAGCTCGGTGTCCTTGTAGGGGCGGCACAGCGCGACGAGCACGGCCCTCTGGGTGGCGGTCAGCGGGGGCAGCTCGGGCCGGCCGCCGGCCGCGGCCGTGGGACTGGAGTCCGACGCCTCGGGCCGGCGGTAGGCCAGCTGCGTGCGCCCGACGCGCAGGACGTCGCCGTCGCGCAGGCGGTGGCGGCCGGAGATGCGCTGGGCGTTGACGAACGAGCCGTTGCGCGACAGGCCGTCGTCGGCGACGGTCCACTCGTCGCCCAGGCGCTCGAGCTCGGCGTGCAGGCGCGAGACCTCGGTGTCCCACCCCAGCGCGATGTCGTTGGCGGGGCTGCGGCCGATCGTCACGCGCGACGTGCCCTCGCCGAGCGCCAGCAGCCGCTGCGCGCCGTCGCTGTCGCCGTCACGGAAGACGAGAAACGGCTCGCCCTTGCGCTCGGCATCGATGCGCTCGCGCAGCTCGGCCGGCGTGGCCGCGTGGGCCGCCAGCGGAGAGGGACCGTCGGCGCTCATGGCCTGAGGGTGCCACATCGGCCCGTCGGGACCGCAAGCCCGCGCTCGCTCGCCCCCGTCGGCCCGCTCGCGCCGCCGGCGCACCTGGGTGTGGGCGCCCCCCACCTGAGGGGGGCAGCTGTGACCCAGGGGCCTGCGGCCGCGCCGGGGGGCCGGGTGATCGTGCTCATAACCGACCACCCAAGGAGCCCCCATGCCCGCCCCGCCCCTGTGC
>JACCQW010000157.1 GCA_013813955.1 Solirubrobacterales bacterium | reverse complement strand
GCCGAGGAGCCCCTCGAGCTCGGCCAGCAGGTCCTGCGTCTGCTTGCGGCCGCCCCGGACGAGGCTCTGGACGAGCTCCTCGGCGTCCTCGCGCGTCATGCGCCCGCGCCGGACGGCCTCGTCCATGGTCTCCTGGATGCGCTCGCCGGTGATGACGACGCCGCGGGCCAGCAGCTCCCGGACGGCGGCGAGGTTGCCGCGCAGCTGGTCCTCGCCGGCCTGGGCGTCAGCGGGCTTGCGCGCGGTCGGCTTGCGCGCGGCGGGCTTGCGCGCGGTCGGCTTGCGCGCGGGCCCCCCGGACTTCCTCGGCTGCGGCACAGTTCTCCCCTCCCGGTCTGGAATGCGCGGGAGGCTATCCGCTGACGAGCAGGGCGAGCAGCGCCTTCTGGGCGTGGCGGCGGTTCTCCGCCTGATCCCAGATGCGCTGGCGCGGGCCGTAGAGCACCTCGGCGCTGATCTCCTCCCCGGGGTGCGCGGGCAGGCAGTGCAGCGCGATCGCGCCGGGGCCGGCCCGGTCGAGCAGCGTGTCGTCGAGCCGGTAGGGCGCCAGCGCCGCGCGGCGAGCGTCCGCGGTCCCCTCGTCGCCCATGCTCACCCACACGTCGGCGTAGACGGCGTGCGCGCCGCGCACCGCCTCGCCGGGATCGGTGGTCAGCTGCGCATCCGGCGCTCCGGTCAGCGTGTAGCCGTCCGGCGAGGCGACCGCGACCTCGACGCCCGCGAGCGCGCCGAGCAGCGCCAGCGAGCGCGCGACGTTGTTGCCGTCGCCGACGTAGGCCAGCTTCAGCCCCTCCAGCCGGCCGAACGCCTCGCGCAGCGTCATGAGGTCGGCGAGCGCCTGGCACGGGTGATGGCCGGCAGTGAGCATGTTGAACACCGGCACCTCGGACGCGAGGGCGAGCTCCTCGAGGACCGCGTCGGGCCCGGTCCGCATGCCGATCGCCGCCACGTGGCGCGACAGCACGCGCGCCGTATCGCCGGCCGACTCGCCGCGCGAGAGCTGCATCTCGCCCTGACGCAGCACGAGCGGGTGGCCGCCGAGCTCGAACACGCCGGCTTCGAAGGACAGGCGCGTCCGGGTCGAGGGCCGCTCGAAGATCAGCGCCACGCTGCGGCCCTCCAGGGCCCGCGAGGACAGCGGCGCGGCCTTCAGCTCGGCCGCGTGGTGCAGCAGCGCACCCAGCTCGTCACAGCTCAGCTCGGTGCCGGTGAGAAAGTGCCGGAGCGTCAAGCCGGGCAGTCTATGGCGCGATGCAGGTGCTGACCTGGAACCTCTACCACGGTCGCGCGGTGCCGCCGGCGGGTCACGACCTGCTCGAGGTCTACGCCGCGATCATCGCCGGGTGGGAGTGGGACGTGGCCCTTCTGCAGGAGGTCCCGCCCTGGTGGCCGCCGGCGCTCGGGCGCGCCGCCCGGGCGAGCGCGCGGATGGCGCTGACGTCGCGCAACCTGCTCCTGCCGGTGCGCCGCCTGCTCGCCGAGCGCCGGCCGGACGTAATCAGGTCCAACGGCGGCGGCGCCAACGCGATCCTCGTGCGCGGAGAGCCGATCGCCGAGCACCGCGCGGTCACGCTGCGCCGGCACCCGGAGCGGCGGGTCTGCCACGCGGTGCGCCTGAACAGCGGGTTGTGGTGCGCCAACCTCCACGCCCAGGTGCACTCCGAGGAGCGCGCGCAGGCCGACATCGCCCTGGCCGCCCGCAGCACGCTGGGATGGGCGGGCGGCGCGCCCGCCGTGCTCGGCGGGGACTTCAACGTCCGCGTGCCGGTGGCGACTGGGTTCGAGCACCTCGCGGGAAACGGCGTCGACCACGTCCTCGGCCGCGGCGTCGGGCCGGTCACCGGGCGGCGCACGCTCGAGCGCGGCCGCCTCTCCGACCACAGGCCCGTGCGCGTCACGCTCGGGGCCCACGAGGCCCGCCTGTCCGGATAGGGTCACACCAACGTCATCTGCTCAGGAGGCCCGCCATGTCGCGTCCGCTCACCGTCGCCTTCGCCTGCCTCGCGCTCGTGCTGGGCGGCGCCGTCCTCGCCGGCTGCGGGGACGACGACGAGGACTCGGGCGCCGGCGCCGCCCAGACCGAGGCGACCCCCGCCCCCGCCGGGGACGACACCGGCGGCACACCCGCGGGCGGCGAGGTCGCGATCTCCATGAAGGACATCAAGAACATCCCGATGGAGGCCGAGGCGAAGGTCGGCCAGACGGTCGTATGGACCAACGACGACCCGTTTCCCCACACGGTCACCGCCGAGAGCGGCGCGGACTTCGACTCGGGCAACATGGAGGGCGGGGACACGTTCGAGTACAAGGCCGAGCAGGCGGGCGAGATCGCCTACGTCTGCAAGATCCACCCCAACCAGAAGGGCACGCTCACGGTCACGGAGTAGCCCCGCCGGCTCTACTTCGAGCGCAGGCCGAAGCCGCGCAGCAAGAGCATCGCGCGCTCACCGACCGATCCGGGCTTGGGCAGGACGCCGAGCTGGATCGCGGCGTCGTAGAGGTCGAAGAAGGCTCGCACCCGCCACAGGCGGGTGCGAGCCTCGTCGAGCTCGCAGAAGAAGACGGCGTGGACGATCACGAAGCGCCCCGTGGGCGGGAAGTCTTCGATCTCGCCGCGGTGCGTGGCCAGCAGCTTCACCGGAGCCGCCACGAAGCGCCCGTCGCCCAGACGCTCGCCGGTGCGCTCCATGCGCGCGTCCGGGAATGCCTGGCACAGCCGCGCCGCGTGCGCGGCGAGCGCCTCGGGGCTCTCCAGCGGCTCGACCGTCATCGGGTCCTCGTAGTGCAGGTCGGGCGCGCAGACCGCTGCGAAGGCGCCGGGGTCGTGATCTGACCACGCGGCCTGAAAGCCGTCGACCAGGGTGTCGAGGTCGCTCACTCCGCGAACTCCGGCAGGCCCTCGAAGGGCGTGCTGGCGCGGGCGTAGGTGCGCCGCGGGATGCGGCCGGCACCGCGGGCCAGCACGCCGGCCGCGACGGCGTGGCGGATCGCGTGCGCCATCGCGACGGGGTCGGCGGCTCGCGAGATCGCGCTCGCGCACAGCACGGCGTCGCAGCCGAGCTCCATCGCGAGCGTCGCGTCAGAAGCGGTGCCCACCCCGGCATCGAGGATCACGGGCACGCCGGCCTGCTCGACGATCAGCGTCAGGTTCGCGGGGTTGGCGATCCCCATGCCACTGCCGATCGGCGAGCCCAGCGGCATGACCGCCGCGCAGCCGACGTCCTCCAGGCGGCGCGCCAGGACGGGGTCGTCGGTGGTGTAGGGAAGGACCACGAAGCCCTCGTCGACGAGCTCCTCGGCGGCGGCCAGCAGCTCGGGCGCGTCGGGCAGCAGCGTGCGCTCGTCACCGATGACCTCGAGCTTGACCCAGTCGGTCTCGAACGCCTCGCGGGCCAGCCGCGCGGTACGCACGGCGTCGCGGGCGGTGAAGCAGCCGGCGGTGTTGGGCAGCAGCTCGACGCCCTTGGCCGCCAGGACGTCGACGAGCGAGCCCTGCGCGGCCGGATCGATCCGGCGCAGCGCGACGGTCACGAGCTCGGCGCCGCTGGCCTCGATCGCGTCCGCCAGCGTCTGTAGCCGCGGAAAGCCGCCGGTGCCCAGCAGCAGCCGGGAGCCCAGCTCGCGGCCGGCGATGGAGAAGGTCGCGCCCACCCTCATCCGCCCTGCACGGCATGGACGATCTCCACACGCGCCTCGTCGCCGACCGCGTGCGTCTCCCACGCGCCGCGGGGCACGACCTCGGCGTCCACCGCCACGGCGATGCCCCGGCGCGCCGTGTCGATGTCCAGCCCTGCGAGGACATCGGCAACGGTGGCTCCCGCGGACGCCGGGATCGGCTCGTCGTTGACGTAGATCACGCGGTCACCCGCGCGAAGCGCTGCGGCGCGAAGGCCTCGGGGACGGCCTCGCCCGCGAGCGCGCCGGCCACGAGATCGGCGGTCACGGGCGCGAGCAGGATGCCGTTGCGGTGATGGCCGGTCGCCCAGAGGAGGCCGTCGACGGCGTCGCTGCGCCCGATGATCGGCGCGTTGTCCGGCGTGCCGGGCCGCAGCCCGGCGGCGGTCTCCTCCACGACGAGCTCGAGCACCCCGGGTACGAGCTCGGACGCGTCGCGCAGCAGCTCGTACAGCGCGCCGGCGGTGACGGTCGTGTCGAGGCCACGCTCCTCCATCGTGGCGCCGAGCACGTAGCGCCCGTCGCCGCGCGGGACGAGGTAGCCGCCGTCGAAGCGCACGATGCGCTCGAGCAGGCCGGGGCCCTGCGGGTCGCGCAGGCGCATGATCTGGCCCTTGACCGGCCGCACCGGGACCCGCGCGGCTTCGGGCAGGCCCGCCAGGTGGGCGGCGCGGGCCCCCGCGGCGACGACGACCTGGTCGGCGTGCACGGCCTCGCCTCCGCGCAGCACGACCC
>JACCQW010000326.1 GCA_013813955.1 Solirubrobacterales bacterium | reverse complement strand
CCCGCGCGCGCCTCGGCGTGACGGGCGGCGCCGCGGCGTGCCGGGGGCCGGGCGTCCGCCCGGTGTCGGCCACGTGCCTGGCAGACTGGCTCGCGTGATCGTCCGCTCCGAAGCACTGGCCGCCCTGTCCTCCGAGGCGTTCGACGTCGTGGTGGTGGGCGGGGGCATCACGGGCGCCGGGGTCGCGCTGGACGCCGCCAGCCGCGGCTACAGCGTCGCGCTCGTCGAGAAGGCCGACTTCGCGTCGGGCACCTCGAGCCGCTCGTCCAAGCTCGTGCACGGCGGCCTGCGCTACCTGCAGAACTTCGACCTCGGCCTCGTGCGCGAGGCGCTGCTCGAGCGCCAGCTCATGGTCCAGCTCGCCCCGCACCTCGTGCACCCGCTCCCGCTCGTGCTCGCGGCCTTCGACGGCGCGCGGCCCGACCGGCTCACCGGCGTCGGGCTGAACCTCTACGACGTGATGTCGGTGGACCGCCTGCGGGGGCGCGGGCGCTCCCGGCTGCGCGGCCGCGGCGCGGGCGAGGGCGGCTCGGACCCCACCGAGTGGAGCCCCGAGCGCCACCGGGTGATCTCGGGCGAGGAGGTGGTCGAGCTCGTCCCCGCCCTGGCCGGCCGCGATCCCAGCTCGGGCTATCTCTTCTATGACTGCCAGACGGATGACGCCCGGCTCGTGCTCACCGTGCTCGGGGAGGCCGAGCGCTTCGGCGCGGTGTGCGCCAACGGCCTGGAGGTCGTCGAGCTGGTGGTCCAGGACGGCCGCGCGTCCGGCGTGCGCGTCCGCGACGGCGACGACGAGTTCGTGGTGCGCGCGGCGAACGTCGTCAACGCGACCGGGGTCTGGGCCGACCGGATCCGCCCGGACGAGCTGCACGACGAGGCCGAGGTCCCGCGCATCCGCCCCAGCCGCGGCACCCACGTCACGCTGCGCCACGACGACCTGCCGCTGAAGGCCGGCGCGATCGTCCCCGCGGGCGGCGGCCGCAGCATCTTCGCGCTGCCGTGGCTCGGACGCACGCTGCTGGGCACGACCGACAACGACTACGACGGCGGTCTGGACCACGTTCCTCCCTCCGAGGAGGACGTCTCCTACCTGCTCGACGCGGCGAACGAGTACTTCGGTTCGCAGCTGAACAGCGCGCAGCTGACCGGGGCCTACGCGGGCGTGCGGCCGCTGATCTCCACCGGCGACCCCAAGAAGTCCGTCGACATCTCGCGCAAGGCCGAGCTGTACGAGACCTCCAGCGGAATGGTCACGATCACCGGCGGCAAGCTGACGACCTGGCGGCGGATGGCCAAGCTGGCCGTCGACCGCCTCGTGGACCGCGAGGCCCGCGACGCGCCCTGCCGCACGCACGAGATCCCGCTCGGCGCGCCGGTGGCGGTCGGGGACCTCCCGCGCGTGGAGGGCGTGCCCGACGAGGCCTATGCCGCGCTGGCGGGGCGCTACGGCCACGCCGCCCACGACGTGCTCGCCGTGGCGCGCGAGCGCGGCGAGCTGGCGCAGCCGATCGTCTCCGACCTGCCCGACCTGCTCGCCGAGGTCGTCTTCGCGGCTCGCCGCGAGCAGGCATCGTCGGTCGGCGACGTGCTGCTGCGCCGCACCCGGCTGGGCCTGCTCGCCGGCCCCGAGCTAGGGGCCGACGGGCCCATCGCCGCCCGGGTCCTGGGCGCCCTGGCCCACGAGCTGGAGTGGAGCGAGCGGGAGCGGGCGGACGCCCTGGAGGGCTGGCGCATCGAGGCCGGCGCGGAAGGCGTCGCCACCACGGCGTAACTTTGCCGGGCCCCGGTGGTTGAACTGCACCGAGGGCGCCCGGCCGCCTGAGTCCCAGATCAAGGAGCCCACCCGAGCCCATGCGCCGCCTGCTGACCCTGACCGCGACGGTCGTCGCCGGCCTGTCCCTGCCGACGGCCGCCCACGCGAACTTCTTCCTCGGCGACCCGATCGACGCGTCGGGCGCGGTCACCGCGATCGGTGACCTCGACCTCGCCCGTGACGGCACCGGGGCCGTGGCCTACCTCAAGTCCGACGGCGGGGTCGACCACGTCTTCGTGGCGCGCTTCGACGGCGGCCGCTTCGCCGCGGCGGAGCGCATCGACGGCGGCCTGGCGGGCCCGAGCTCGCAGCCCGTGATCGGCGCGGCGGACAACGGGCGGCTCATGGTCGCCTTCGTCAACGGCGGGGTCGTCCACGGGGTCGTGCGCCCCGCCGGGGCGGGCTTCTCGGCGCCGGTGCCCATCGCCGGAGGGGTGGCGCCGTCCGCGGACCTGTCGATCAACGGCACGGGCTATGCGAGCTTCACCTCCGCCGGTGATGTGCGCGTCGCGCGCCTGGACCGCCGCGCGAACACCTTCACGCTGCTGCCCCAGCCGATCGACGTCGACCCGGCGCGGGAGGCAGGCGTGGGGACCGCCCGCTCGAAGGTCTCCACGTCGGCCGATGGCGTCGGGGTCGTCACCTGGGGCGAGGCCGGCCACGTGTATGCACGCAAGATGTTCAACACCGGCGTCTCCAACGCGCCGCAGGACCTCACCCCGCCGGCCTTCGAGGGCCGCGCGACCACGGTCTCCGACCTGCCCGATCTCGACGCCGAGGACGATTCGAGCTACGCATGGGTGGTCTGGCGCCAGTCCTTCGCCGACGGCGGCACCCGCATCCTCGCCCGTCGCCAGCGGGGCACCGGCTTCGAAGATCCTGTCGCGCTGGACGCGGGCGACGAGCCGGCCGACGACCCGCGCATCGACCTCAACGGCCGCGGGGTCGGCCTCGCCGCCATGGCGGGCCGCGGCTCGCGCCAGCCGATGGCGGCCGTGCTCGAGCGCGACGCGTTCGGCAAGGGGACGCGGATCGCCGGCCCCAGCGTGGTCGGCCCGGCGGCGGTGCCCGTCATCGGCGAGAACAACGAGGGGCTGATCGCGTCGGTCGTGGCCGGCGGGGGGCAGACGCCGGTCGTGCGCGTGCGCCCGTTCTCGGAGGGCAACTCGCGACCCGAGGTCGTCGTCTCGCGACCCGAGCTCGGCCCGGTCGAGCCGGCCGGCGGCTTCGACGCGGCGTCCGACCGCGCGAGCGGTGTCGTGATGACCTGGCTACAGGGCGCGCCGGGCGGCTACCAGCTCGTGGCCGGCTACTTCGACCGCGCGCCGCTGTCGTTCACCGGCTTCACGTCCTCGCGCTGCTGTCGCCCGGCGGCTCCGCGCCTGAGCTGGCAGCCCGCCTTCGACCTGTGGGGGGCGGTGCGCTACCAGGTGCTCGTGGACGGCACGATGGTGGGCGAGACCACCGACACGCGCTTTCAGCTGCCGCGGCCGCTGACGGGGCCGACCCACACGTGGCAGGTGCGGGCCATCGACGTGCGCGGACAGCAGAAGCGCTCGCGCGCGCGGCTGCTGCGCATCGACGACCTGCGCCCGCGCCAGGCGATCCGCTACCGGCGCAAGGGCCGCAACGTGACCGTGTCCGTGCGCGGGCGCGACGTGGACCGCAAGGGCCACCGGGCGTCGGGCGTCAGCAGCGTCGTGGTCTCCTGGGGCGACCGCTCGAAGGGCTCCCGCGGCCGGTCGCAGGTCCGCGCGCGCCACCGCTACCGGCGCTCGGGCACCTACCCGCTGGAGATCATCACGCGTGACAAGGCGGGCAACGAGGCCGTCTCCCGCCGCACCGTGCGCATCGGGTAGCGTCGCGCGACCCGTGCGCGCTCACGTCCTCGCCGCCGCGGGCCGCACGCTCGCGCTCGGCGGGCGGCCGTGGCTCATGGGCATCGTCAACGCCACGCCGGACTCGTTCTCGGACGCGGGCGCCTACCCGGACCTCGGCGCCCGCGTCGAGCGCGCCCGGGAGCTGCTTGACGCGGGCGCCGACCTCATCGACGTCGGCGGCGAGTCGGCAGTCACCGGCCGCCCGGCGGTGGCGGTGGAGGAGGAGATCGAGCGGGTGGTGCCGCTCGTACGCCGGCTGGTCGACGAGCTCGGCGCGGTCGTCTCCGTGGACACCTACAAGCCGGCGGTCGCGCAGGCCGCGATCGAGGCAGGCGCGGTGATGGTCAACGACGTCAGCGGCCTGCGCGACCCCGGGCTCGCGACGGTCTGCGCGCGCACCGGCGCGGCGCTCGTGCTCGTCCACACGCGCGCGGCCCCCGGGCAGCGCCTGCAGGATCCGGAGCTCTACCACGACGTCGTCGCCGACGTCAGCGCGTTCCTGCTCGGGCGGATGGAGCTCGCCCGCGAGCATGGGGTGACCGACGAGCAGATCGTGCTCGACCCGGGGCCCGACTTCGCCAAGACGCCGGCGCAGACGATCGCGCTGCTGGCGCGCATGAAGGAGCTGCACGCCCTCGGCCGCCCGCTGCTGCTGGCCGTCTCGCGCAAGGACTTCGTCGGAGCGCTGACCGGCCGCGGCCCGCGCGAGCGTCTCGCGGGCACGCTCGCCGCGATCGCACACGGAGTCGACGCCGGCGCGCACATCCTGCG
>JACCQW010000133.1 GCA_013813955.1 Solirubrobacterales bacterium | reverse complement strand
GTCCAGGTCCGCTCGCCCACGGGCGGCGCCGATCCGACCAAGAGCCTCCCCTTCACCGGCGGCCAGGCGCTCATGATCGCGATCATCGGCCTGCTGCTGCTCGCCCTGGGCACGCTGCTCGCGGTGTTCAACCGCGAGCGCGAGCGCCGCGCCGGGGCCAGCGCGGCCGCCTAGCCTTCCGCACGCGCTCGCACGTCGTCCAGGAAGCGGGCGTGCAGACGCACGTCGTCGCCCAGTTCGGGATGGAAGGACACGACCAGCCGCGATTCCTGCCGCGCCGCCACCGCGTGGCCGTCGACCTCGGCGAGGATCTCCACTCCGGGCCCGTGTGACGCGATCCACGGCGCGCGGATGAACACCGCGCGCATGGGCGGGCCGTCGAGGTCGGGGAAGTCCAGGTCGGCCTCGAAGGAGCGCACCTGACGGCCGAACGCGTTGCGCCGCGACTCGATGTCCATGAGGCCGAGATGGGCGCGATCGAGCATGATCAGCCCCGCGCAGGTACCGAAGACCGGCGTGCCCGCGCCGATCAGCACGCGCAGCGGCTCGGCCAGGCCCTCGCGCTCGATCCCGAGCGTCATCGTCGTGGACTCCCCGCCCGGCAGGACGAGCCCGTCCAGGCCCTCGAGGTCAGCCGGGACGCGCACCTCGCGCACCTCGGCGCCCAGCGCGCGGAGCATCCGGGCGTGCGCCGCGAAGCCGCCCTGCAGGGCGAGCACCCCGACCAGCACGGCCCGTGCCTACCAGCCGCGGCGGGCGAGCAGTTGCTCGTCGCCGAGCGCGCGCGTCTCCAGCGAGACCATCGCGGGCCCCAGGCCCTCCGAGGCGCGCGCGACCCGCTCGGGGTCGGCGAAGTGCGTGGTCGCCTCGACGATCGCGCGCCCGCGGGCCTCGGGATCGTCGGCCTTGAAGATCCCCGACCCGACGAAGAGGCCCTCGGCGCCGAGCTGCATCATCAGCGACGCGTCAGCCGGCGTGGCGATCCCGCCGGCGCAGAACAGCACGACGGGCAGCCTGCCGTCGCGGGCCACGCCGCGCACGAGGTCGGGCGGCGCCTGCAGCTCCTTGGCCGCGGTCGCGAGCTCGGTCTCGTCCAGCGTGGCCAGCCGGCGGATCTCCGAGCCGATGCGGCGCATGTGGCGGACCGCCTCGACGATGTCGCCGGTTCCCGCCTCGCCCTTGGAGCGGATCATCGCCGCGCCCTCGCCGATGCGCCGGAGAGCCTCGCCCAGGTTCGTGGCCCCGCAGACGAACGGGATCCGCGATGCCCACTTGTCGATGTGGTTGGCCTCGTCGGCGGGCGTCAGGACCTCGGACTCGTCGATGTAGTCCACCTCCAGGGCCTCGAGCACCTGCGCCTCGGCGAAGTGGCCGATGCGCGCCTTGGCCATGACCGGGATGGTCACCGCCTCCTCGATGCCCTTGATCATCGCGGGGTCGGACATCCGCGCGACGCCGCCGTCGCGGCGGATGTCGGCGGGCACCCGCTCGAGGGCCATGACGGCCACGGCGCCCGCGGACTCGGCGATGCGTGCCTGCTCGGGCGTGACCACGTCCATGATGACGCCGCCCTTGAGCATCTCGGCCAGGCCGGCCTTGACGCGGAATGTCGCCTCGTCTCGCACCCTTCCGAGTCTAGTGCCCGGGACGTCTACTTCAGCTTGAAGGCCTTGATGCGGTCGGCGTAACCGTCGGCGTCGCGGCTGTACACGCCGTACGCCAGGGCCTGGACCATGCTGAGCAGCGCGGTGTGCGAGCGCACGTAGGCGGGGCTGTTGGACGAGTAGTACAGCCGGATCTGCGCGAGCTTGGCGACCTCGGAGAGCGTCGCGTCGGTGATCGCCATCGTCCGCGCCTTGCGGTGGCGGGCGAGCTTCATGGCCCGGACCACGAGCGGGTGCGGGCGCCCGGCGGACAGCCCGATCACGAGGGTCTCGTCGTCGATGCGCCCCAAGCGGCCAAGGGACTCCTGGGACGGGCTCGCGACGATCTCCGCGCGCAGGTCGAGCAGCATCAGCAGGTGGCGCAGGTAGGAGGCGAAGAACGCCATCTGGTCCGTCCCGGCCACGAGCAGCTTCGGCGTGGTGGCGATCGCCTCGATCGCGGTCTCCACCTCGCTGCGCGAGACCTTGCGCGCGGTGTCCTCCACGTTGACGTGGTCGGCGGCCAGCGCGGTCTCGAACTCGTTCTGGTCCAGCGAGAACAGCGGAGCGGCGGGCGGCGTGCCGTTGGACTTCGCCGGCGTCGCCGGCGCGTGGCGGCGGCGGTACTCCTCCCGCGCGGAGTGCTGCAGCTCGGGGTAGCCCTCGAAGCCGAGGGCCTGCGAGAAGCGCACGACCGTGCTCGAGGACGTGTTCGCGCGGCGCGCGAGCTCCTCCGCGGTCTGGAAGGCCACCTCGTCGAGGTGGTCGACGATGTATTGCGCGACATCCTTCTGCGAGCGCGAGAAGTCGTCGAAGCGAGCCTGGATGTAGGTCGAGAGCGACTCGGGGGTCGTCGTCGGCGATGCAGTGCGCTTCATGGGCGAGACCCTGTTTCGACGGGTCTGCCCCGGTCCCTTCCGAGACGGAGAGAATGCGCGCCCGGCGGGGGACGCCGGGCGCGCTGCCAAGGGAGGGGCGGGGGGGTATGTGCCGAACCGACCCCTCGGCGTCTCACTGGTTGCTTTCCCGGAGTGGCGGGGCCCGTAAACGAAGTTTTTGTGCGGGCCGGGCGCCGGCCCTGGTGAGGCCCCAAGCCGGGCGCCCCCTGGCGAGCTCACAGCCAGCGTTCGCTGCCTCCTAGGCCACGAGGGTTCGCGCGCATGACCTTCTCGATCGCGTCGGCCAGGGCTGGGTTCGCGGACCTGGTGCGGCGTCGCGCGGAGGCCACGAGTATCAGCCCGGCGTGCCCCTGACTTCGCTCCAGGCGTCGCGCGGCTCTTCACGCCGAGCGCGGTGGCCAGGTGCACAGCGTCGTAGCCGCGCAGGCTGTAGCGCTCCGCGATCTCACCGGCGTGCAAGGCAGCGACCAATCAACGCCAATCAGCTGCATCGCCGAGCACGCCGACCCTAGGTCCTTGACTGCCGTGCGCCGCGACCGGGCATCGACCCGCCAAGCCCGCTCGGCCCCCGCCAGGCAGCGCATCCCTCCGGGTCCGCGAGCGGATCGTCGCCATGGGCCGGGCAGGACTCGAACCTGCGTCGAACGGATTATGAGTCCGCTGCTCTGACCAGCTGAGCTACCGGCCCGCAGCCGGACGCTACTTGACCTTCTCGACCGCGCGCGCGAGCTCGCCGACCGAGAAGACGCCCTCGAAGCGCGCGGCGACCTTGCCGGACCGGTCGATCACGTAGGCCCAGGGCTCGGTCGGCAGCCGCCACTTGGAGACCTGTTCGCGAAAGCCCTTGGACGGGTTGTTGTCGACGTAGATCTCCTGCTGGATGAACTCGACGCCCTCACCGCTCTGCGCGCGCACCTGCTCGGCGATGTCGACCACCGGGCCGCACGTGCGCGAGGCGCACAGCGCGGGCGTCGCGAACAGCAACACGGCCGGCTTCTTGCCGCGCACATCGGCGAAGTCGGTCTTCAGCAGCTCCTCGGCGGGCGGGATGCGCGTGGTGATCTTCTCGAGGTCCCCGCCGACGTCGGCGGCGGTCAGCGTGTGGATGTCGATCGCCTCGTCACCGACCTCTGGCGGGCCGTTCTTGGACCCGACCGTCGCGGGCTGCAGCGGGTTGGCGGCGACCAGGCGCCCGTCCAGCCGCGCGAGACCGACGACCTGGCGCTGCCCGCGCTCCTCAAACGGCACCCGTGCCACGTAGAACGCGTCGCCGCTGGCCAGGTCGGCCTCGGTCTGCGCGCTGCGGTACTGCGGGTCGACGCGCAGCGACTCCTTGCGCGCGACATAGGGTCCGCGCAGGTCGCTGCCGTCGGTGCGCGCGGTGTAGGCCGCCACCGCGGCGACGTCCATCTGCTTGCGCGCGCGGTCGAACAGCGCGAAGGCGACGCGGTTCTCGCCCACCTTCAGCTGCGAGACGGCGAGCGCGAGGATTGCGCCCTCGGGCTTGTCCGCCGTGAGCTGTGCGAGCGTCTTGCCCTTCGCGGCGGGGAAGTCGGCCGGCTCGGCCGCGGACATGGGCTCCGGCGGGGCCGGCGCCGCTCCGCCGTCGTCGTCGGAGCCGCAGGCGGCGAGGCCGAGCGCGGGCAGGAGCACAAGGACGGTGAGAAGCCTCGTCATGCGACGGGCAACTCTAGGTGGTCGCGTGATTGGATAGCGCCGCATCCCACCACCGAACGAGGGGACGGACCACATGGCTGATCGCGCGGCGATCGTGACGGGGGCTTCGAGCGGGATCGGCCTCGCCGTGGCACGCATGCTCGGCCAGGAGGGCCACGCGGTGACCATGGCCGCCCGGCGTCCGGAGAAGCTGCAGGCCGCCTTCGAGGAGCTCCAGGGCGAGGGGCTCGAGGTCCAGCATGTTGCCGCCGACCTCGGCGACGAAGCCGGGATCCAGGCCGTCGTGGCCGCGCACCGGGCGGCCTACGGGCGCCTGGACGTCCTTGTCAACAACGCTGGTGTGGGCATCGGCGCGCCCGTGGGCGAGATCGCCACGAAGCGCATGGACATCCAGATCAACACCAACCTGCGTGCGATCCCCATCTTCTACCGCGAGACGATCGACCTGCTCAGGGCGGCGGGCGCCGAGCATCGCAACGCGCTGGTGGTCAACACCGCCTCGGTCGCCGGCAAGCGCGGCGAGGCGTGGCTGAGCATCTACTCCGCCACGAAGTTCGGCGTGGTGGGATTCACGCAGGCGATGAACAAGGAGCTCAACGCCGACGGCATCAAGTCCACGGCGCTGTGCCCGGCGTTCGTGGACACGCCGATGACCGACTTCGTCAAGGGCCAGGTGCCGCCCGAGGCCATGATCCAGACCTCGGACATCGTGGCCGCGGTGCGGATGCTGCTCGCGCTGACGCCGGGCTGCGTCATCCCGGAGATCGTATTCGACCTCCCCGGCGGGGAGCTCGGGATCCCGAGTGCCTAGGAGACGAGCTCGCGCTCGCGCTCGTCCGCGGAGGCGGCGAGCGCGGGCTCGGGCGTGAGATGCTCCGGCTCGGGCGTGAGCTGCTCGGTCCCACGGCGGCGCAGCCAGCCCCAGCCGCCGGTGCCGGCGGCCTCGCGGCTGCGGCGGTCGCGCGAGAGCGCTTGGTGCTCGGTGATCGCCGAGTCGAGCGCCCGCGGCTCCGCGGACCCGATGCTCGCCTCGAGCTGGCCGATGAGCACGCGGACCTCGCGCTCGGTCGCCCGCCGTGACGTGCGGCCCAGCGGGGCGCGGGCGAAGCGATCCCACGCCCGGGCGAAGGAGACGAAGTTGGTGCGCCCGCCGTGGCGATGGGCGGCGAGCATCGGGCACATGCCCCCGTCACGGTCCACGTAGGCGCCCACGATGATCGGATGCGCACGCACGCCCTCGAGCATCGCCTCACGAGTGTGGGGCGGCAGGCAGTCGATGGTGAGGCGCAGGTCCTCTACGGGTGATCGGTGAGTGCGTGGCATAGGGTGTGCGCCGTTTGCACAGCGCCCGGCGACCCTAGGGCAGGGCGTCGCGGGCGACAAGTCCGCTCCTCCACCTGAAAGGGATCTTGCATCATGAAGCTGGGCGTGCACATCGGCTACTGGGGCCTGGGGCTCACGTCGGAGGACCAGCGCGAGATCGTCCAGGAGGCCGAGCGGCTCGGGTATGACTCGGTCTGGACCGCCGAGGCCTATGGCTCGGACGCGGCGACGATCCTCGGCTGGCTCGCCGGGCAGACCACGACGATCAAGCTCGGCTCGGCGATCTTCCAGATGCCCGCCCGTAGCGCGGCCATGACCGCGATGACGGCGGCGACCATAGACCAGCTCTCGGGCGGGCGCATGCTGCTGGGCATCGGGTCCTCCGGGCCGCAGGTCGCGGAGGGCTGGCACGGGCAGCGCTTCGCCAAGCAGATCCAGCGCACCCGCGAGTACGTCGCAGTCGTGCGCAAGGCGCTCGCCCGCGAGCGCGTGGAGTTCTCCGGGGAGACGCTCCAGCTGCCGCTGCCCGACGGGCCGGGCAAGGCGCTGAAGCTGACGATCTCCCCCATGCAAGAGCAGATCCCGATCTACCTCGCGGCGATCGGGCCGAACAACACCACGCTCGCCGGCGAGATCGCCGACGGCTGGATCCCCACGCTCTTCTCCCCCGAGCACGTCGCGGAGTTCACGCCGCTGCTGCGGGAGGGCGCGGCGCGCAGCGGGCGCTCGCTGGAGCACTTCGACATCTGCCCGACGGTCAACGTCTTCATCACCGACGACGTCGAGGCGGCGCGGGATGCCGTGCGGCCCTTCATCGCGCTGTACGTCGGGGGCATGGGCTCGCGCGAGAAGAACTTCTACAACGCGCTCGTCCAGCGCTACGGGTTCGAGCAGGAGGCCAAGGAGGTCCAGGACCTCTACCTCGAGGGCAAGCGCGATGAGGCGATGGCGCGCCTGTCCGACGAGCTGATCGACACCGTCTCGCTGTGCGGTCCCAAGGACCACGTGCGCGAGCGCATCGCGGTCTACCGCGACGCCGGCGTGGGAACGCTGGGGGTCACCCCGCTGGCCTTCGACAAGGACGGCCGCCTCGAGCAGCTGCGACTGATCGCGGAGCTGGCGGCCTGAGGCTCCTCCTCGGCGCGTTCGGCGATCCGGGCCACGCGTTCCCGGTCATCGCCCTCGGGCGCGAGCTGACCGGCCGCGGCCATGCGGTCACGCTTCAGACGTGGGAGCGCTGGCGCGCGGACGTCGAGGCCGAGGGCATGGCCTTCGCGCCCGCGCCGGAGTACCACGTCTTCCCCACGTTGCAGCAGCCGATGAAGCCCTACCAGGCGGTGGTCCGCGCCGTGTCGAGCACGCGCGAGCTGGTGGCCGGCGTCGCGCCGGATGCGGTCGTGGCCGACATCCTCACGCTGGCGCCCGCGCTGGCCGGCGAGCTGGAGGGGGTGCCGGTGGCCACGGTCATCCCCCACGTCGACCCGCGCTTCCCGCCGGGCTTCGCGCCCTATTCGATCGGGGCGCGCCTGCCGCGCACCGCGGCCGGGAGGGCGGCGTGGCAGCGCACCGACCCGCTCATGCGCCGCGGGCTGGAGCTCGGCCGCTGCGAGCTCAACGAGACCCGGCGGCGGCTGGGGCTGGCGGCGCTCGACCGTGTGCACGGGGGAATCAGCGAGGCGCTGTGCCTCGTCGCGACGTTCCCGCAGCTCGAGTACCCGCGCGCCTGGCCGGCGCGGACGCACGTGACCGGCCCGCTGCTGTGGGAGCCCCCGTTCGGCGACGTCGAGCTGCCGCCGGGGGACCAGCCGCTGGTGCTCGTGGCGCCCTCGACCTCGCAGGACCCCGGGCACCGGCTGCTGCGCGCGGCCCTGGAGGGGCTGGCCGGCATGCCGGTCCGGGTGCTGGCGACGTACAACCGCCGCATGCCCGACCCGCCGCTCGACGTGCCCGCCAACGCGCGAGTCGTCGAGTGGCTGTCCTACTCGCGCACGATGGCGCAGTGCGACCTCGTCGTCTGCCACGGCGGGCACGGGACCGTGGCCCGCGCGCTGGCGTCGGGCTGCACGATCGTCGCGGTGCCGGTGGCCGGCGACATGAACGAGAACGCCGCGCG
>JACCQW010000474.1 GCA_013813955.1 Solirubrobacterales bacterium | reverse complement strand
CCGTGAGCTTCCCCACCGATCCCGTGCTGAGCTTCCTGTCGGAGGCCGCGCCGATGCTGCCGATCCTCGGCGGGCTCGCGTCCGGTCTGGGGACGGGCGGCGGCGCCGTGCTGCTCGCCGGCACGGAGGTGGTGGACGAGGGCGCCGTGGGCGTGCGCTTCGACGGTGTGGAGATGCTCCCGTGCGTCTCCCAGGGCGCGTCGCCGATCGGACCGGAGCTGACCATCACCGCCGCCGAGGGGCACATCATCGAGGAGCTGGCCGGCAAGCCGGCGCTCGAGAAGCTGCGCGAGACGATCGAGTCGCTGCCCTCCGAGGACCTGGAGCTCGTCCAGGGCGGGCTGCTGATGGGGATCGTGGTCGACTCCAACAAGCCCGACTACGTGCAGGGCGACTTCCTGGTGCGCGGGCTCGTCGGCGCCGATCCCGCCACCGGCAAGGTCGCCGTGGCCGTCGACGTGCATCCCGGCCAGGTGGTCCGGCTGCACGCGCGGGACGCCGACAGCGCGGACCGCGACCTGCGCGAGGCGCTGAGCGTCCGCATGGCCGCGCTCGGCGGCCGCACCCCGGCTGGCGCGCTCGTGTTCTCCTGCAACGGCCGCGGCCGGGAGATGTTCGACTCGGCCAACCACGACGCCGAGACCGTCGCCGAGGAGCTCCTCGGCGCCCCCGCCGCCGGGTTCTTCGCCGCGGGCGAGATCGGGCCCGTGGGCGGCGAGAGCTTCCTGCACGGCTTCACCGCCACCGTGGCGGTGTTCGCGCCGTGAAGCTCTCCGGGCGCACCGTCCTGCTCACCGGTGCGACCGGCGGAATCGGCCATGCGATCGCCCGGACCATGACCGCGCAGGGCGCGCGGCTCGTGCTGACGGGCCGGCGCATCGAGGTCCTGGAGGCGATCGCCGCCGAGCTGGGCGCCGAGCGTGTCGCAGCCGACCTCTGCGATCCGGCCGCGGTCCGCGCGCTGATCGACACACACGGCGATGCCGACGTGCTCGTGGCCAACGCGGCGCTGCCGGCTTCCGGGCGCCTGTGGACGTTCAGCGAGGACGAGATCGATCGCGCGCTGGACGTCAACCTGCGCGCACCGATCGTCCTCGCCCATGCGCTCGTGGAGCGGATGAGGGCACGCGGCTCGGGTCACGTCGTCTTCATCAACTCCCTGTCAGGCAAGGCCGCCACGCAGGGCCAGCCCATGTACAACGCCACCAAGTTCGGGCTACGCGGCTTCGCGGGCGGGCTGCGCGCGGATCTGCACGGCACCGGTGTTGGCGTGTCGGCGGTCTTCCCCGGCTTCGTCAGCGACGCGGGCATGTTCGCCGACGCCGAGGTCCAGCTGCCACGCGGCGTCGGGACCAGGACGCCCGAGCAGGTCGCCAGGGCGGTCGTTCGCGCGATCGAACACGACAAGGGCGAGGTCGACGTCGCCCCGCTCAGCCTGCGCCTGGGCGCGACGCTGGCAAGCCTCGCGCCCGACCTGGCGACCCGGATCAACCGCCGTATGGGCGGCGACGACGTGGCCGCCGGCATGGAGGCCGGTCAGGCGTCCAAGCGCTAGGTCGACGCGGGTCGCCGGCCTCAGTTCCGATCGGCGTCGGCGGCAGCCTCGACGGTCTTGGTCCGGGCGGCCACGGCGGCGAGCACCTCGCTGGCGAGCTTGGACTCTTCCGAGGCGCGTTCGGGTGTCGCGCCGAGCGCACGACGACCTCGTCGCCGTCGAGCTGCTCGAGCGTGATCCGCGGCTCACCGCGCACGGGGGTCGAGATCTCCTCGTGCAGCACGTTCTGGATGTCCTGTGGGTTGTCTGTGGACGGGTGGTCGTTTATATGAGGGGCATGACCGACCGACCACTCGCAGACCGCGTCGCGCTTGTCGCGGGCGCCACCCGCGGCTGCGGACGCGCCATCGCCGTCGAGCTCGGTGCGCTCGGCGCCACCGTCTACGGCAGCGGTCGCTCCCCCACCGCCGCCCGCTCGCCGATGAACCGACCGGAGAGGGGTCTATGGAGAGTTAGTGCGGATGGGCGAGGCGCTCGCGCACGAGCTCACCCCGCACGGCGTCACCGCGCTGAGCGTCACCCCCGGCTACCTACGCTCAGAGTCGATGCTCGAGCTCTACGGCGTCACGGAACAGACCTGGCGCGAGGCCGCCGAGCGCGTCCCCTACTTCAGCCACTCCGAGACGCCGCACCTGCTCGGCCGCGGCGTCGCCGCGCTGGCGGCCGACCCCGACCGCGGCCGCTTCGCCGGGCAGTGCCTCGGCTCATGGGACCTCATGCGCACCTATGACCTCACGGACGCCGACGGAGCGCGCCCCGACTGGGGCGCCGTTGACCTGGAGTTCGCGACACCACGCTGACCGGAGGCCACCCGGCGGCCGAGTGATGCCGCGCCCGCGCACCGCCTGGCGTGACGGCGGGGGCGACGTCCACACTCGCGGGCGCCCGCGCCGTGCCCGCGAAGTTCGCTAACAGCCGGATCCAGGCCGCGAGGTCCGGACACCGGCGACGTTCGGCCAATGGCGAGCGCGCGGTTGTCGGCCTTTTATCTCGCATCGAAGCACCGTGAGCTCCTTGAGGTACCGCTCGGAGTCCGTGGACAGCCGGGCACCTGTAGCCGCGGCGGGTGCCGTCCTCGCGCCTCCCTGCGGTGTTCACCAATCTTCCTGATCGGTACGTCTCTCGCGTTGGGCCGATTGGTTCATTCTGGCTTATTGACGCTCGCCACAGGCGAGCGTGGGGTCGGCGGGGCGGGCCCGCCCAGGAGCGTCGCGGCCCGGCTTGTCACGGCCGGAGGCGTTTCTGGATCGTGGGGCGCCCAACGCGCGAGGACAACGTCGAGTTCGGCGGCGCGTACCGGTTTACTGAGGTAGTCGTCCATGCCTGCTGCCAGGCACTTGTCGCGATCGCCGCTCATCGCGTGGGCCGTCATGGCGATGATCGGCGTGTGACGCTCCGCGCCTTCGCGCCGGCGGATCTCGGCCGTCGCTTCATAGCCGTCCATCAAGGGCATCTGGCAGTCCATGAGCACCGCCGCGCAGGATGTGCGGGCGAGCACGTCGACGGCCTCCTGACCGTCGCCGGCCACGAGGACGTGATAGCCGCGCTTCTGCAGGTTGAGCACGGCGATCGTCTGATTGATGGTGTTGTCCTCGGCAACGAGGATGCTCACGCGCTCGCTGCGTCCCTGGCGGCGGGGCGTCGGCCACCGTCAGGGCTTCGGCGAGGTCTGCGAGGGGTCGGCTGGGAGGTGCAGCCCGCTCGCCGCGGTCGTGGGCCGGTGGCCTGTCATCGGCCATGGCG
>JACCQW010000461.1 GCA_013813955.1 Solirubrobacterales bacterium | reverse complement strand
ACGTGTGGCGGCGCGGGCGGGAGCGGGTGGCCGGTCCCCGGGACGGGTAGTGCGGCGCCGTGGACTTCGCGACGGCGATCGTCACCGGCTCGGACTCGGGAATCGGCAAGGCGACCGCGCTGGCGCTCGCGCGGCGCGGCCTGGACATCGGGATCACGTGGCACACCGACGAAGCCGGCGCGCTGGAGACCGCGCGCCGCGTCGAGGCGCTCGGGCCCGCGGTCGAGGTCCGGCGCCTGGACATCTCCGACCCCGAGGAGGCCGTCGCGGTGACCGCTGCGCTCGCCGACGCGCTGGGCGGCGTGGACGTCTTCGTCAACAACGCCGGGACGGGCCACACCACGCCCGCGCTCGAGGTGACGGTGGAGGAGTGGCGGCGGGTGATCGACACCGACCTCGTCGGGGCCTTCCTCGCCGCGCGGGAAGCGGCCCGGCGCATGGTGGCCGCCGGCCACGGCGGGCGGATCGTCAACGTGACGTCGGTCCACGAGCACGTCCCGCTACGGGGCGCGATCGCGTACTGCGCCGCCAAGCACGGGCTCGGTGCGGTGACCAAGGTGCTGGCGCTGGAGCTCGCCGAGCACGGGATCACGGTCAACTCGGTGGCCCCCGGCGAGATCGCCACCGCGATGACCGGCAACGAGGACGTCGATCCTCACACTCTCCAGCGTCCCGCGATCCCCGCCGGGCGGCCCGGGGACGCGAGGGAGATCGCCGAGGCGATCTCGCACCTCGCCTCCCGCGAGGCGTCCTACACGACCGGCGCCTCGCTCGTGATCGACGGCGGGATGCTGCTCATGGCCGCCGTGGCCAATCAGGACGCGTCGGGCTAGCCTCCAGCCATGCCGGGAGTGGCCCAGCGCCTGCGCCTCGCCCGCCACCGCGGCCGCGTCCGCGCCTCCGGCGGCGGGGTCATGATCGGCCCCGGCGTGCACTTCGACGTCGCGCCGGGAGCGGAGGTGCGCCTCGGCGCCGGCTGCGTGCTCGGCGAGCGCACGCGCGTGCTGGTCCGCGCCGGCCGTGTGAGCATCGGCGCGGGCGCCATCCTCGGCGAGCGCTGCACGCTCGTCGCCCACGGCGCGATCACCATCGGCGAGCGCGCGCGGCTGGGCGACGGGGCGGTGGTAGTGGACTTCGATCACGTCTTCGACGACGTCGAGCGCCCGATCCGGCTGCAGCCGATCGAGTCCGCGCCGGTCACGATCGGCGACGGCGCGCTGATCGGCATCGGGGCCAGCGTGCTGCGCGGGGTCACCGTGGGGGCGCGCGCGGTCGTCGGCCCGCACGCGGTCGTCACCGCCGACGTGGGGACCGGCGCGCACGTGGCCGGCGTGCCCGCGCGACCCGCCATGCCCGCCGGGCACGGCTCGGGTGCTCCTCCGTCGCTGCGATGAATCGCGCGGGGCGTGCGCGACATCGTGCGTGAGCGGGTACATGCTTCGGATCGACTCCCTGCAAGGACAGCTGCTGATCGCCGGCGCGACGCTCCCGGACCCGAACTTCGCGCGCACCGTCGTGCTCATCTGCGAGCACACCGAGGACGGCGCGCTGGGCCTGGTCCTCAACCGGCCCGGGGAGATGGCGCTCGCCGACGGAGCCCCGGAGCTCGCGCCGCTCGCGGGCGACCAGGCGCTGATCGGCGAGGGCGGCCCGGTCCAGCCCGCCGCGCTGCTCGTGCTCGCGGAGTTCGAGGATCCCGAGCAGGCCGGCCTGCGGGTGATCGGCCCGGTCGGGCTGATGGGCGACGGCAGCCAGATCGGCGATCTCGTCGGCGAGGTGCGCCGCGCGCGCGTGTTCGCCGGCTATGCGGGCTGGGGCCCCGGGCAGCTCGACGCCGAGCTCGAGCGCGAGGACTGGTTCGTCGCCCCCGCGGGCATCGACGACATCTTCGACGCCGATGCCGACGAGCTCTGGCAGCGCGTGCTCGCGCGCAAGGGCGGGCACTTCGCGCTCGTCGCACGCATGCCCGTCGACCCGTCGGTGAACTGAGGCCTCGGTCGTCGGTCGCGCCCCTGGCTGCCAACCGGCACCATCTGTCAGATGAGCGCGCCGTCCTCCGACCCCCCTTCCGTGGGCGATCTTCAGGGCATGAGCGACGAGGGGCTGGTCAGGGTATTCGCCCGCGCGCGCGACGAGGGCGATCGCTCGCGTGGCACCGCGGCCTGGGAGCTGCTGGTGGTGCGCAGCCACGACCGCGTGCGCGCCGTCGTCAAGGCGTTTCGCTTCCCCGGGCATCCGAGCGTGACGATCCCGCGCGACGAGGTCGACGACGTCACCCAGGACGCGCTGCTGCGCGTGCTGCGCAAGCTGACGCTGCGCGGCTCCTCGATCGGCGAGTTCCGCGCCGCCGTGGTGACCGTCGCGCGCTTCCAGTGCCAGGACCACTGCCGCGCGGCGATGAGCCGCGACAAGCTGCTGGCGGGCTCGATCGAGGAGACCTACGCCGGCGACGAGGCGCCTGTGAGCCGCTTCGACGCCGCCCTCGGTCGCCTCGCCGGCGCACGCCGCGAGCGCGAGGAGGCCGCCCGTGACGAGCTCGACCTGCTGCGCGAGCTGCTGCCCAAGCTGACCAGCGACGATCAGCGTGCCGTGCTGCGCATGACCATGGAGGGCTACAACTCCCGGGAGACCGCCGAGAAGCTCGGCCTCACCCCGGCCAACGTCGACCAGCTGCGCAAGCGTGGGATCGACAACCTCAGGAGGATGCTCGGTGATGACGCACCCTGACCAGATCCTCAGCGAGTTCATCGACGCCTGGAACGCCGGCCGGCGCCCCGACGTCGACGAGTACCTCAACCGCGCGCCCGACGAGCAGCAGGCCGAGCTCGCCGAGGAGATCACGACGTTCCTGGCCTTCGCGCCAACCCCCGCCTACGACCCGGTGACGCTCAGCGCGCTGCGCGCCGAGCCTGCCGTGGTGGCGACGACGCAGTCGCTCGCCGGCGAGCTCTCGCAATGGCCGGCGCTCCTGCCGCGCCTGCGCGAGCGGGCCGGGCTGTCGCTGGCCGACCTCGCGCGGCGGGTCTGCGGCGCGCTGGGCCTGACCGGGCGCGAGGAGAAAACGGAGCGCTACCTGGCCGACATGGAACGCGACGCCCTCGATCCCGGCGGGGTCTCGCGCCGGGTGCTCGACGCGCTGGCCCGTGCCTTGGGCACGGACGCGAGCGATCTCGGCAGCGCCGGCGACGCCGGCGGCTGGGCCGCCCGTCCCGCGCCGGCGCTGCTGCGCGGCGAGGCCGAGGACCTGCAGATCTCCGACCTCGAGAC
>JACCQW010000432.1 GCA_013813955.1 Solirubrobacterales bacterium | reverse complement strand
CCGACCCGCGCTCCACGCGCCCCGACCGGCTGGTGTGCGTCACCGCGCGCTCGGCGGACGACCTGCGCGCCAGCGTGCTCGAGCAGCGCGGTGCAGGCCAGCCCCGGCGCGTGGCCTCGGCCTCGGTGAGCCGCACCCGAAGCGCGCGCGGCCTGATCATCCGCGTCGCGCAGAGCGCCCTCGGGCGCCCGGAGCGCATCCGCTTCGCGATGGAGTCCACGCGGCCCGGCTGCGAGCGCACGAGCTGCATCGACACGGTGCCCGGCGCGCCGTCGACGCGCCTGTTCCGCCTGCGATAGCGCCGCCTCAGTACCCCTGGCGGCGCATCCCGCGCACGGCCAACGCGCCGAGCACCACGACCAGCCCCGTCACCGAGACGAGGGCCGGCCAGGTATCGGCCCACGTCACGTCACCCACGAAGCCCTGGCGCACCCCCTCCAGCACGTGGGTCACCGGGTTGACGTCGGCGATCGCGCGCAGCCAGTCCGACAGCAGCTCGCGTGGCGCGTAGGCGGTGGTGAACAGCACCGCGACGAACGAGCCCATCTGCATCAGCGGCGCCGCCTGTTGGGTGCGAAAGCGCAGCGCGATCACCACGCCCCAACACGCCATGGCGGCGGCGAGCCCCATGACGAGCACGGCGGCGAGCGCGAGCTCGAGCAGCCCGGGCCAGTCGACGCCCAGCGCGAAGGCCACGGCGAGCAGGAAGGTGGCGGGCAGCAGCGAGCGCAGGCACGCCGAGCCGACGACGCCCGCGAGCAGCACGGGCCGCGGGGCGGGGGCGAGCAGCATGCGGTCGAACCAGCCCTGCTCGATGTCGCGGGCGAGATTCACACCCGTGGCGGCCCCCGTGAAGCCCGCGCCCTGCAGCATCCCGACGGGGACGATGAACGTCCTGAAGTCCGTCGCGTCGAATCCCGGCAGCTGCGCCGCCCGGCCGAAGACCGCCGACAGCCCGAGCATGAAGATCGTCGGCGCGAGCACGCCCGGCACGGCGCCGCCGGGGACCCGCAAGATCTCGTTGAGCCCGCGGCGCATGAGCGCGCCGACCATCCGCAGCTCGTGGGTCATGCGTCGCGCAGCCTGCCGCGCAGAGCCATCACCGAGAGCGCGATCGCCACGGCGGTCATGCCGGCCGCGGCCGCGAGACCCTCGAGGAACGGCCCCGCCTCGTTGGCGAACGCGATCGGCTGGCGCATCCCCTCCGCGATGTAGGACAGCGGGTTGTACGCCGCCAGGGAGTCCACCGGCGACGAGAGCAGGTTCTCAGGGAAGAACGCGGAGGAGACGAAGAGCACGACGAAGACGATGGGAAAGATGCCCTGCACGGTCGAAGCGTTGCGTGCGCGCAGCGCGATCATCACCCCGAGGGCCCCGAAGCCGGTGCCGGCGACCACGCCGATGGCCAGGACGGCCAGAACCCCGACCACCCCGCCCTTGATCTCGGCGCCGAACGCGAGTCCGAGCACGAGGAAGTACGCCACCTGCACGACCGCGATCACGCCCGCGGCCAGCACGCTTCCGAGCACGATCGCCACGCGGGGGATGGGCGAGGCGATCAGGCGATCGAAGAAGCCGCCCTCGATGTCCAGCGCGACGGCGATCCCGGCCGCCACCCCGCCGAGCAGAAGCGACTGGGTGATCGCCGCCGCGAGCTGGAAGTCCAGGAAGCCGTCGACCCGTGGAAAGCCCGGAAGCTCGGTCGTGCGCTCCAGCCCACCCACGTTCAATGCCAGGAACAGGGTGGGGAAGATCACCAGGGGCGCGAGGAACTGCGGCTTGCGCGCGGAGTTGCGCAGCGCCCGGCGGGCGAGCCCGAGGACCGCGGCCTTCATCCGAGCACGGCCGGCCCGCCCGCCGGCTCGGGCTCGGGCTCGTCGCCTCCCTCCAGGTGCTCGCCCGTCTTCTCCAGGAATACGTCGTCCAGGGTGGGCTGCTTGAGCTCGAGCTCGGCCACGGCGAACCCGGCGTCGTCGAGCGCGCGCAGCACCGGGGCGATCTCGGCGGCGCCGTGCTCGAGGGCGATCGACAGGTGACAGCCGTCGCTGGCCGGGCGTCGGTCGCCGAAGGACGCCACGACCTCGCGCGCCGCCGCCAGGTCTGCGCCGTCGGCCAGCACGAGGTCCAGGTGCGGGCGACCCACCTCGGCCTTCAGCGCGGCCGGGGTGCCGCCGGCGACGAGCTTGCCGGCGGCGATGATGCCCAGCCGGTCGGCGAGCTGGTCGGCCTCCTCGAGGTACTGCGTGGTCAGGAACACGGTGGTGCCCTCGTCGCGCAGGCGCCGCACCTCCTCCCACAGCGTCAGGCGCGAGGTCGGGTCCAACCCGGTGGTGGGCTCGTCGAGGAACAGCACCTCGGGCCGGTGGATGAGCGCCATCGCCAGGTCCAGGCGGCGCCGCATGCCGCCCGAGTAGGTGCCGACGCGCCGCTCGGCCGCACGGCTGAGGCCGACGCGGCCGATGAGCTCGTCACCGCGGTCGGCGACGGACCTCGGCGCGATGCCGTGCAGCGTGGCCTGCAGCTGGATGAGCTCGCGGCCGGTCATCAGCGGGTCCAGGGCGGCCTCCTGCAGCGCGACCCCGATCCGGCGCCGGACCTGGGCCGGCTCGGTGGCCACGTCGAAGCCGGCGACGCGGGCGCTGCCGGCCGTGGGGCGCAGCAGCGTCACGAGCATGCGCACCGTCGTGGTCTTGCCCGCCCCGTTGGGCCCCAGGAAGCCGTAGACCTCGCCCGCCTGCACCTCCAGGTCGATGCCGTCGACGGCTCGCACCCCGCCCTTGAACTCGCGCTCCAGCGCGCTGACCTCGATCGCCGCCATCGGGGCCATCCTATTGTCCGCACAACTTCTTCTCAGGCAGGGGAACGCAACATCCTCCGGGCACTCGTGTTGAATGCGGGCATGAGACGAGCTCTGCTGGTGGCCGCTGCCGCCGCGCTCGCCCTCCCCGCAGCCTCCTCGGCGAAGGTCTCCGAGCTCGGCGCGATGGCGGAGGGCGTGAGCGGCAGCTGCCCTTCAAACTGTCAGGCGGTCAGCCGGACGACCGGCTACCAGGCCAAGGTCGGCCCGGACCGCAGCCTCTACCGAGCGCCCGCCGACGGCCGCATCGTCGCCTGGACGGTCGCGCTCGGCAATCCCGGCCCGAAGCAGAGCGCGTTCTTCACCGAGCGTCTGGGCGGCGAGTCGCAGGCCGCGGTGGTCGTGCTCGACCCCGGCGCCCGGCTGCGCCAGCGTGTCGTGGCCAAGGCGCCGCTGGCCAAGCTCAGCGACTACTTCGGCCGGACCGTCCAGTTCCCGCTGGCGCGCAGCCTGCGCATCCGCAAGGGCCAGTACGTGGCCCTGTCGGTCCCGACCTGGGCGCCCGCGCTGCAGATCGGCCTGGGGTCGGACACGTCCTGGCGCTCCAGCCGCGCCACCGACTCGTGCTCGGACACCGCCACCCAGTCCGCGCTGGTCGGCCGCCGCAGGACGGGGACCTTCCGCTGCCTGTACCGCACCGCCCGCCTCACCTACAGCGCCACGTTCATCCCGTCGCCCTAGCAGGCGCCGGGGTTCTGCGCGCAGAAATCCTCGAACTCGCCACCGCCGGCGGCGTCGCCGCCCGTCGCGTCGCCGGGGGCGGGCTC
>JACCQW010000306.1 GCA_013813955.1 Solirubrobacterales bacterium | reverse complement strand
GCCTCGGGCTCGTCCGCCTCGGCCTCGGCGACCTCGGCCTCGTCCGCCTCGGCCTCGGCGACCTCCGGCTCGGCGACCTCCGGCTCGGCGGCGTCGGCCTCGGGCACGTCGACCACGGCCTCGGCGTCGACCGGCACCTCGGGCGCGTCGCTCGCGGCGAAGACGTCCTCGCTCAGGCCGAGCTCCGGCAGGTCGTCCAGGTCGCCGGCCGCGTCGGTCGGGGCGCCGTCCTCTCCGGGCGGCAGCACCTTCGGCTCGAGGACCTGGCCCTCGACGCGCTTGACGCTCAGCGACAGCCGCCGGCGCTCGGAGTCGATCTCGAGGATCTTGACCTTGACGTCGTCGCCCGGTGTCACGATCTCGCGTGGGTTCTCGACGTGGTGCGCGGCCAGCTCGGAGATGTGGACGAGGCCCTCGACGCCGTCGAGGATCTCCACGAACGCCCCGAAGGTGACGACCTTGGTGACCGTGCCCTCAAGCTCGTCGCCGACGTTGTAGGTGTCGACCACGCGCTGCCACGGATCCTCCTGGGTCTGCTTGAGGCCCAGGGAGATGCGCTGGCGTTCGCGGTCGATGTCGAGCACCTTCACCGCGACGGTGTCGCCGATGTTGAGCAGCTCGCTCGGGTGGTTGACGTGCGACCACGACAGCTCGGAGATGTGGATGAGGCCGTCGATGCCGTTGAGGTCCACGAACGCGCCGAAATCGACGATGTTCGAGATCTGGCCCTCGACGATGAGGCCAGGCTGCAGACGGTCGAGGATCTCCTGGCGCTGGTCCTTGCGCTCCTCCTCGAGCACGGCGCGCCGGGACAGCACGACGTTGTTGCGCGAGCGGTTGAGCTCGATGACCTTGCACTCGATCTTGGTGTGCAGGTACTCGTCGAGGTTGGGGACGCGGCGGATGTCGACGAGCGAGGCGGGCAGGAAGCCGCGCACCCCGAGGTCGATGATCAGCCCGCCCTTGACGACCTCGATGACCGTGCCCTCGACGGGCTCGCCGGACTCGGCCGCCGCCTCGATGCGCCGCCACGCCTTCTCGAAGCGGGCGCGCTTCTTGGACATGATCAGGCGCCCGTCCTGGTCCTCCTTGGTGAGGACGAGCGCGTCGACCTCCTCGTCCATCTCGACCTCGTCGTGCGGGTCGACGGACTTGCGGATCGACAGCTCGTTGGAGGGGATGACCCCCTCGCTCTTGTAGCCGATGTCGACGAGGACCTCGTCGTTGTCGATGCGAACGACGCGGCCGGTGACGACCTCGCCCTCCTCGAAGAGGGTGAATGTGGCGTCGTAGTTGGGGACGATCTGCCCGTCGATCTCGAGCAGCAGGCCGTCTGAACCCTCGACGACCTTGGCGTCCGGTGCGGTCTCGGTGATGGTGGTCATGTGCGGACTGAGGTTAGCGGGCTTAGAATCCAGCCGCGATGCCGGTCCGGGCCACCAAACGCGGCGATCAGCGCACCCCGCTGGACGGCGACTACGACGTGATCATCTGCGGCGCGAGCTTCGCCGGGCTGACCGTCGCCCGCGAGCTTGCGGGTACGGGCGCCCGCGTGCTGATGCTCGACCGCTACGAGGTCGGTGAGCGCCAGACGAGCGCGTGCGCCGCCCCGACCGAGTGGCTCGAGCACCTGGGCCTCATGGATGCCGTGCAGCAGACCTTCCGCGACCTGGTCATCAACACGTCCAGACGTCGCTTCCGCTGGACGCTGCCATGGTCGTTCTCGACGTTCGACTACCGCGCGATCTGCGCGCTGCTGCAGGCCCAGGGCGAGGCGGTCTTCGAGACCGCCAAGGTCGAAGGCCGGACCGGCCTCACCGTGCATACCGATCGCGGCGACCTCACCGCCCCGCTGATCGTCGACGCGCTGGGCTGGCGGCGCATCCTCGGCGCGGGGGCCAACGTGCAGCCACCCGAGGCGCGCCTCTCGCGCGGGCTGGAGGTACACCCGCACGCGCGCGGCGACGACCTCGAGCTGTGGATCGACCCCAAGTACGTGCGCCGCGGCTACTCGTGGTCGTTTCCCGCCGACGGCGAGCTGCGCGTGGGCGTGGGCTCGTTCGACCCGCGCGACCACGTCAAGGACCCGACGCTGCAGCTGGCCTCCGACGTCGGCGTGCCCGCCGAGAACTGGCAGGGCAACTGGATCCCGCACGAGCTGCGCCCCGCGGTCGAGGACGGGGTCTTCTTCGCCGGCGACAGCGCCGGGCACTGCCTGCCCACCACGGCCGAGGGCATCCGGCCCGCGTTCTACTTCGCGATCGCGCTGGGCCGCGAGCTGCGCGAGGTGCTCGCCGGCCGGCAGACCCGCGATCAGGCGCTGCGGCGCTACGGCGCGTTCTCCGACGGGCACGAGTGGCAGTACCGCTGGCTGCTGCGCGTGCAGCACGCGGTCGGGCGCATCACGCCAACACCGCTGCTGACCCCCACGCTGGCGGCCATGAACGCGCAGCGCTTCATCGACTGGTCCTTCGGCGCGTACCTCGACATCTGCCCACCGCGCTTCGCGCTGCCGGCCGCCGCGCCCGCCCGGCCACCCGTCACCGCCTGACGCGGGCGTGCGTGAGCACGCACATGCAGCTGCGGGCTCGTGCAGAGTCCGCATGCAGTCGTGCGGACCAAAGTCGCCTAGCCACCACGCGTCATCCCGCAGAGGATCCGCTGACGATGCGCGAGATCAGCCCGGGGGCGGTGCTGCCCTTCGAGGAGGCCGTGGCGCTTGCGCCGTGGGACTACGGCGGCCCGGAACACATCCACCGCGCGCCGCTGGTGATGATCGTCGCGGCCGATGGCACGGTCCTCGACTGGGAGCCGGCGCTCGGCGACCTGCTCGCCCCGGACGCGCGCAGCGACGAGCGCCCCACGTGCTGCCGGTGGCTGGGCTGTCACGGCGGCGGGGACGGTCCGCTCGCCGCCGCGTGCCTGACCCGGCTGACACTCGACGGCGGCGGCACGCTGGACGAGCTCGAGCTCCCGCGCGGCCCGCTGCTCGGCGCGGCGCTGGCGGTGCGCAGCCTCCCGCTGACCGCGGGCGCGACAGCGCTCGCCTTTTTGGTCCGGCCGGCGGCGGCACGCCAACGGCTGGTCGAGGTGCGGACG
>JACCQW010000390.1 GCA_013813955.1 Solirubrobacterales bacterium | reverse complement strand
CCACCCGATCGGGGTCACCAACCGCAAGGGCCGGAACAACACGCTGGTCGCCGGGCCGGCCGACCCGGGCTCGCCCTGGGCGATCGGCGGCGCCGAGGGCGGTCACACGGCCGTGCACCCCGACCTCGGCACCATCGACGACTTCGACCGCCTCGTTGCCGCCGCCCGCGACCTCGACATCGAGATCGCCCTCGACTTCGCCATCCAGTGCTCGGCCGACCACCCCTGGCTCACCGAGCACCCCGAGTGGTTCAACCGGCGGCCCGACGGCACGCTGAAGTACGCGGAGAACCCCCCGAAGACCTACCAGGACATCTACAACGTGAACTTCGCCTGCGAGGATTGGCGCGGGCTGTGGGACGCGCTGCTCGACGTCGTCCAGCACTGGGTCTCCCACGGCGTGAAGGTCTTTCGCGTCGACAACCCACACACCAAGCCGCTGCCGTTCTGGGAGTGGCTCATCGCCGAGGTCCGCAAGCGCGACCCGGAGGTCGTCTTCCTCGCCGAGGCGTTCACCCGCGCGGCGATGATGCGCACGCTGGCCAAGGTCGGCTTCAGCCAGTCCTACACCTATTTCACGTGGAAGAGCTCGCGCTGGGAGCTGCAGGAGTACGTCACGGAGCTCGCGACCAGCGGGATGCAGGACTACTACCGGCCGAACTTCTTCGCCAACACCCCGGACATCCTCACCGAGGAGCTCCAGCACGGTGGTCCTGCGAAGTTCGCCAGCCGGCTGGTCCTCGCCGCCACCCTGAGCCCTACCTACGGGATCTACTCGGGCTATGAGAGCTTCGAGCACGTGCCGGTCCGCCCCGGCAGCGAGGAGTACCTGGACTCCGAGAAGTACGAGTCCAGGCAGCGCGCGCTGGACGGCCCGCTCCTGGCGCTCGTGGCGCGCCTCAACGAGATCCGTCGCGAGAACACCGCGCTGCGCCAATTCGACAACGTCCTGTTCCTCGACACCGAGAACGACGCGCTGATCGCCTACGCCAAGCGCACCGCCGACAACACGGTCATCACCATCGTCACGCTCGATCCCCATCACGCGCAGGAGGGGGTGGCGGTCGTCCCCTACGACCTCGGCCTGCCGCCCGCCTTCGCCGTCACCGACCTGCTCTCCGGCGAGCGCTTCGACTGGCGGATGGGCCGCAACTTCGTGCGCCTGGACCCGATGCGGGTCGCACACCTGCTCAAGGTCGGATGAATCCCGCCGGGCACTGGTTCGAGGCGGACCCGCTGTGGTTCAAGACGGCCATGTTCTACGAGATCCACCTGCGCGGGTTCTTCGACGGCACCGGGGACGGCAACGGCGACTTCCGCGGGCTGACCGAGAAGCTCGACTACCTGCAGTGGCTCGGCGCGGACTGCATCTGGCTGCTGCCGATGTACCCCTCGCCGCTGCGCGACGGTGGCTATGACATAGCCGACTTCTACGGCGTCAACCCCGATTACGGGACGATGGACGACGTCGCTGCGTTCATCACGGCCGCGCACGAGCGCGGCATCCGGGTGATCGCCGACCTGGTCATGAACCACACCTCCGCCGACCACGCGTGGTTTCAGGAGGCGCGCTCCAGCCCGGACTCGCCCAAGCGCGACTGGTACGTGTGGTCCGATTCGCCGCACCGCTATGAGCAGGCGCGGGTCATCTTCGTCGACACCGAGACCTCCAACTGGACGTGGGACGAGCAGGCCGGCGCGTATTACTGGCACCGCTTCTTCTCCCATCAGCCCGACCTGAACTACGACAACGCCGAGATGCGCGAGGCGATGCTCGACGTGCTGCGCTTCTGGCTGGACGTGGGCCTGGACGGCTTCCGCCTGGACGCGGTGCCCTACCTCTACGAGCGCGACGGCACCAACTGCGAGAACCTCGACGAGACCCACGCCTTCCTCAAGGAGGTGCGCGCCACCGTCGACGCCGAGTACCCCGACCGCGTCCTGCTCGCGGAGGCCAACCAGTGGCCCGCCGACGTGGTCGAGTACTTCGGCGAGGGAGACGAGTGCCACATGGCCTTCCACTTCCCGGTCATGCCGCGCATGTTCATGGGCCTGCGCCGCGAGGAGGCCGCGCCGATCCTCGAGATCCTCAGCCAGACGCCGCATATCCCGCCCAACTGCCAGTGGGGCCTGTTCCTGCGCAACCACGACGAGCTGACCCTGGAGATGGTCACCGACGAGGAGCGCGACTACATGTACGCCGAGTACGCCAAGGACCCGCGGATGAAGCTCAACGTCGGGATCCGCCGGCGCCTGGCCCCGCTGCTGGACGGCGCCCGCGACGAGATCGAGCTGCTGCACGCGATCATGTTCAGCCTGCCGGGCTCGCCGGTCCTGTACTACGGCGACGAGATCGCGATGGGCGACAACGTCTACCTCGGCGACCGCGACGGCGTGCGCACCCCGATGCAGTGGACCGGCGACCGCAACGGCGGCTTCTCGCGCGCGGACTTCGCCCAGCTCTACGCGCCCCCGCTGATGGATCCGGTGTACGGCTACCAGGCGGTCAACGTGGAGGCGCAGCTGCGCATGCCGACGTCGCTCCTGCGCTGGCTGCGGCGGTTCATCGCGCTGCGCAAGGAGCACCCGGTGTTCGGTCTGGGAACCTTCGAGGCCCTCGTCCCCGAGAACCCCCGGATCTTCGCCCACGTCCGCACCTATCAGGACGATGTCGTGCTGTGCGTCCACAACCTCGCGCGCTCCGCCCAGGCGGTCGAGCTCGACCTGCGCTGGTACGCCGGGCGCCACCCGGTTGAGATGTTCGGACGCTCGCGCTTCCCTCGCATCGGCGAGCTGCCCTATCTGCTGACGCTCGCGCCGCGGGGGTTCTTCTGGTTCGTGCTCGAGGAGGACGAGCAGGAGGAGGAGGGGGTGGTGCATGAGCCTGCCTGACCTCGTCGAGGGGCCGCTGGAGGAATGGGTCGTGCAGCAGCGCTGGTTCGCCTCCAAGGCCCGTGAGGTCGCGGCGCTCAACGTGCTCGAGCGCGTGACGCTCGGCGAGGACCTGGAGCTGGCGGTCATCGAGGCGCGCTTCCAGGCCGGCACGCACGAGCTCTACCAGCTGCTGCCGGGGCGGCCGGGCGCCGTGCGGGTGCTCGGCGAGCTGCTGGCGGCCAACGCGACGGTGGGCGACGTCGCCTTCCACTGCACGTCCGCCCCGGGCGGGCACATCCGGGCGATGGGCGCCGAGCAGTCCAACTCGTCGGTGATCTTCGGCGACCGCCTGGTGCTGAAGGCCTTCCGCCGCCTGGAGCCCGGCGACAACCCCGAGCTGGAGATGCTGCGCTTCCTCTCCGCGCGCGAGTTCGAGAACATCGCCGCGCTGGCCGGTTGGTATGAGTTCTCCGGCGAGCTGATGGACGCGACGCTCGGCGTGCTGCAGGACTACGTGCCCGAGGCGCGCGACGGGTGGGAGCTCGCGCTCGACGACCCCGGCGGCCTGCTGCACCGAGTCGGCGAGCTCGGAGCGGCCACCGGCCGGATGCACACCACACTCGGCTCGGACGCGGCCGATCCGGACTTCGCGCCCGAGGAGCCGAGCGCCGAGGCGCTCTCCCTGCTGACCGCGACGATCGACGAGCAGATCGAGCGCGCGTTCATCGACCTTCCCGACCACCCCGGCGTTGCGCCGATCGCCGGTCGCGGCGAGGAGATCCGCGACCGCCTGCAGCTCATGTCGCACGTCGGCGTGGGCGGGCGGCTCATCCGCCACCACGGTGACCTCCACCTCGGCCAGACGCTGCTCAGGGACGGGGGTGGGCCGGATTCCCGCTGGATCATCCTGGACTTCGAGGGCGAGCCGGCCCGCCCGCTGCTCGAGCGCCGGCGCAAGCGCTCCCCGCTGCGCGACGTCGCGGGGATGCTGCGCTCGTTCGCCTACGCGGCCTCCGCGTCGCAGATCGTGCGCGGCGTGCCCGCGCCCGAGGGCTGGGAGGCGCAGGCGCGCACCGAGTTCCTGGCCGCCTACCTGGACGCTGTGGAGCCTTCGTTGCTGCCCGCGGGCCGGGCGGCGACCGAGAAGCTGCTGGCTATCTTCGAGCTCGAGAAGGCCGTCTACGAGCTGCGCTACGAGCTCAACAACCGCCCCGACTGGGTCGGAATCCCGGTGGCCGGGATCGCGCGCCTGCTGGAGGAGGAGGTCCAGGCGTGAACCCGTCCGACGTGGAGCGACTCGTTGCCCGCGACCACCACGACCCGCATTCGATCCTCGGCGCGCACCCAAGCGACGGCGGGGTCGTCGTCCGTGCGTTCCGGCCGGCGGCGCAGAGCATCGTGGCCCAGCCGTCGGGCGTGGCGCTGTCGCAGGTGCACCCGGCGGGCCTCTTCGAGGGGCTGATCGAGGGCGCCTCGCTGCCGCTGGCCTACCAGCTCGAGGTCGGCTATCCGGACGGCGGCACGTTCACCCTGGACGATCCCTACGCCTTCGCCCCGACGGTCGGCGACCTGGACCTGCACCTCGCTGGCGAGGGGCGCCACGAGGAGCTCTATGCGCGGCTGGGCGCGCACGTGCGCGAGCTGCAGGGCGTGGAGGGGACCTCGTTCGCGGTCTGGGCGCCGGCCGCGCGCTCGGTCAGCGTCGTCGGCGAGTTCAACTCCTGGGACGGGCGGCTGCACCCGATGCGCCTGCTGGGCTCGTCGGGGATCTGGGAGCTGTTCGTGCCCGGCGCGGGCGACGGCGCGAGCTACAAGTTCGAGGTCCGCGCGGCGTCGGGCGCGACCATGCACAAGGCCGACCCGTTCGCCTTCGCGACCGAGGTCCCGCCGCAGACCTCGTCGGTGGTGCACCGGCCGTCGTATGAGTGGACCGACGACGAGTGGATGGCCGCGCGGCGCGCGCACGGCGCGCCGCCGCTGGGCGAGCCGATGTCGATCTACGAGGTGCACCTCGGCTCGTGGCGGGTGAACCCGCTGGAGGACAACCGCTCGCTGACCTACCTCGAGCTGGCCGACGAGCTGTCGGCCTACGTCAAGGACCTGGGCTTCACGCACGTCGAGCTGCTGCCGGTGATGGCGCACCCGTTCAGCGGGTCGTGGGGCTATCAGGTGACGTCGTACTTCGCGCCCTCGCCACGGTTCGGCTCGCCCGACGACTTCCGCGCGTTCGTCGACCGATTGCACGGCCGTGGGATCGGGGTGCTGCTGGACTGGGTGCCCGCGCACTTCCCGCGCGACGAGTGGGCGCTCGCGCGCTTCGACGGGACCGCGCTGTACGAGCACGAGGACCCACGGCGCGGCGCGCACCCCGACTGGGGGACGCTCGTCTTCAACTACGGGCGCCACGAGGTGCGCAACTTCCTGCTGAGCAACGCCCTGTTCTGGGCGCGCGAGTTCCACGCGGACGGGATCCGCGTGGACGCCGTCGCGTCGATGCTCTACCTGGACTACTCGCGCCGCGAGGGCGAGTGGGTGCCCAACGAGCACGGTGGGCGCGAGGACCTCGACGCGGTCGCGTTCCTCTCAGAGCTCAACGAGGTGCTGCACGCGCGCGAGCCGGGCGTGGTCAGCGCGGCGGAGGAGTCGACGTCGTGGCCGGGCGTCTCGCGCCCGGTGTACCTCGGCGGGCTGGGCTTCGGCTTCAAGTGGAACATGGGCTGGATGCACGACACGCTGGGCTACTTCCAGCAGGACCCGGTCTACCGCCGCTACCACCACCATCAGCTGACGTTCAGCCTGATGTACGCCTTCAGCGAGAACTTCATCCTGCCCCTGAGCCACGACGAGGTCGTCCACGGCAAGGGGTCGCTGGTCAACAAGATGGCCGGCGACAAGTGGCAGCGCCTGGCCAACCTGCGCGCGCTGTACGCGTACATGTGGGCGCACCCCGGCAAGAAGCTGCTGTTCATGGGCCAGGAGTTCGCCCAGGAGGCCGAGTGGAGCCACGAGCGCTCGTTGGACTGGCACCTGCTCGAGCGGGGCGAGCACGCCGGCGTGCAGGCGCTGGTGCGCGATCTCAACCACGTCTACCGCGCGACGCCCGCGCTGTGGGAGGTCGACTTCGACGACCGCGGCTTCTGGTGGCTGGAGCCCAACGCCGCCGACGCCAACGTCGTCGCCTTCGCGCGCGCCGGCGAGGACCCCGCCGAGGAGGTCCTGGCCTGCGTGTGCAACCTCGCGCCGGTCCCGCGCAGCGGCTACCGCCTCGGCCTGCCGCGCTCGGGCCGCTGGGTCGAGGCGCTCAACACCGACTCGACGTTCTACGGCGGCTCGGACGTCGGCAACCTCGGCGCCATCGAGGCCGAGCCGATCCCCTGGCACGAGCAGCCCTACTCGGCCGAGATCACGCTGCCGCC
>JACCQW010000346.1 GCA_013813955.1 Solirubrobacterales bacterium | reverse complement strand
GCGCCGGCGTGCGGTAGTAGGCCTTGCTGCCGACGCCCCGCTCGGCGAGGCCGGCCGCAAGCGCGTCGGCCTCGCGGTGGCGCACGACGTACAGATGCCAGGCCGGCGCGGTGCCGACTCGCGCCCCGGGCAGCGCGACGAGCTCGCCCAGGCCGGCCTGCTCGTAGTGGCGCCCGGCCGCGCGCCGCCCTTCGGCCCAGGCGCCGAGGTGGGGCAGCTGTACGCGCAGGATCGCGGCCTGCAGCTCGTCCAGGCGCGAGTTGTAGCCCACCTGCTCGTAGGTGACCTTGTCGCGCGAGCCGTGGAAGCGCAGCATCCGCGCGCGGTCGGCGATCGCCTCGTCGCTGGTCGTGATCGCGCCGCCGTCGCCGAAACAGCCGAGGTTCTTGGAGGGGAAGAAGCTGAAGGTCGCCGCGCTGCCCAGCGCGCCCGGGCGGCCCTCGGGGGCCGTCGAGCCCGCGGCCTGCGCGGCGTCCTCGAGGACACGAACCCCGAGCGCCTCGATCTGCGCCACCGGCGCGACGTTGCCGAACAGGTGCACGGCGATCACCGCCTTGGTGGCCGGGGTGAGCGCGGCCTTCACGGTCTCGGCCGTCACGCAGAAGGTCTCGGGATCGACGTCGCAGAAGACCGGCCGCGCACCGGTCGGCGGGATCGCCTCGGCGCTGGCGTAGAACGTGAACGCGGGCACGACCACGTCGTCGCCGGGGCCGACGCCCATCGCCCGCAGCGCGATCGTCAGCGCGTCGGTGCCGTTGGCCACCCCGATCGCGTGAGCCGCGCCGCACGCGGCGGCGAACTCCTGCTCGAACGCCGCGACGTTCGGGCCCAGGATGTAGCGCCCGTCGTCGAGCACACCGGCGATGGCGCGATCGATCTGCGCGCGCAGCGGCGCCAGCGGCGTGCTCGTGTCGAAGAGCCCGACGGCCATCGCGCGACAGTAGCGCGCGCGGGAAAGGGGCTACGATCCGGCGCCGTGAAGGCGGTCATCCTCGCCGGTGGCCTGGGCTCGCGTCTGTCCGAGGAGACCCAGCTGCGGCCCAAGCCCATGGTGGAGATCGGCGGCATGCCGATGCTCTGGCACATCATGAAGCTGTACTCCGCCCACGGCATCGACGAGTTCATCGTCTGCCTGGGCTACAAGGGCTACGTCGTCAAGGAGTGGTTCGCCAACTACGCGCTGCACACCTCCGACGTGACCTTCGACCTGCGCGACGGCGCGATGGAGGTCCACCACTCGACCACCGAGCCGTGGAAGGTCACGCTCGTGGAGACCGGCGCCGACACACAGACCGGGGGGCGCCTGGCGCGCGTGCTGCCCTACGTCGGCGACGAGAGCTTCTGCTTCACCTACGGCGACGGCCTGGCCGACATCGACCTCGGTGCCGTCGTCGCCTTCCACCGCGAGCAGGGCGTGCTCGCCACGGTGACCGCGGTGCAGCCGGCCGGGCGCTTCGGCGCGCTGGACATCGACGACCGCGCGCGCGTGCGCTCCTTCCAGGAGAAGCCCCAGGGCGACGGCGCGTGGATCAACGGCGGCTTCTTCGTCCTGGAGCCACAGGTCGGGCGCTACATCGACGGCGACGCGTCGGTGTGGGAGCAGGAGCCGGTCAACGGCCTGGCCGCCGACGGCCAGCTCGCGGCCTACCGCCAGACCGCCTTCTGGATGGCCATGGACACCCTGCGTGACCGCAACGTGATGCAGGCCATGTGGGACACGGGGCAGGCGCCCTGGAAGCAATGGTCGTAGATCCCGCGTTCTGGCGTGGCCGGCGCGTCCTGGTCACCGGCCACACCGGCTTCAAGGGCACTTGGCTCGTCCTCTGGCTGCGCGAGCTGGGCGCCGAGGTCACCGGCCTGGCCGAGGCGGTTCCCACCGAGCCGTCGCTGTACGAGCTGGCCCGTGCCGGCGAGGGCGTGCGCGACGTGCGCGCCGACGTGCGCGACGCCGCCGCCGTGGCCGCCGCGGTCGCCGGGCAGGAGATCGTCGTCCACATGGCCGCGCAGCCGTTCGTGCGCCGCTCGTTCGCCGATCCGCGCACCACCTACGCGGTCAACGTGATGGGCACGGTCAACGTCCTGGAGGCGGTGCGCGCCGCGCCGGGCGTGCGCGCGGTCGTCAACGTCACCTCGGACAAGTGCTACGACAACCGCGGGGCGGGCCGGGCGTTCGCCGAGGAGGACCCCAAGGGCGGCCACGACCCGTACTCGAGCTCCAAGGGCTGCGCCGAGCTTGTCACCGACGCCTACCTGCGCTCGTACTTCGCCGCCGACCCCGAGGGGCCGCGGATCGGCTCGGCGCGGGCGGGCAACGTCATCGGCGGCGGCGACTGGGGCGAGGACCGCCTGATCCCCGACATCATGCGCGCCGCGGTGACCGACGAGGTCATCGCGATCCGCAACCCCGATGCGGTGCGCCCGTGGCAGCACGTCCTCAACCCGCTGGCCGGCTACCTGCGACTCGCGCAGGCGCTCGCCGCCGACCCCGGGCAGCAGGGCGGCTGGAACTTCGGCCCCGCCGCGCAGGACGCCCGGCCGGTGCGCTGGATCGTCGAGCGCGTGACCGAGCGCTGGCGCGGCGAGCTGCGCTGGGCCGTCGACCCGGGCCCGCACCCCCACGAGGCCCACCACCTCGCGCTGGACTGCGCCAAGGCCCGCGAGCGCCTGGGGTGGGAGCCCGCGTGGGACCTGGGCAGGGCGCTCGACGAGATCGTCGCGTGGTATGAGGCGCTGCGCGACGGCGCGGACATGCGGGCGGTCACGCTCGCCCAGATCCGGGCGTTCGCCTCCCGCGTGAGCGGCGCTTGATGTAGTCACCAGGATGATACGGTGACTACATGCGAGAGATCGGCGTACGCGAGCTGAAGGCCGGCCTGAGCGGTGTGCTGCGCGCGGTCGCCGAAGGCGAGCCGGTGCGCGTGACGCGGCGCGGACAGCCGATCGCCGACATCGTCCCGGCCGCTGCGCGCCGCCGGTCGAACGCTTGGGAGAAGCTCATCGCCGAGGGGCGGGTCACGCCCTCGACAATGCCGCATCCGGCCGTACCGCCTGTACGCGAGCACACGGGCATCAGCGCGTCGGACACCATCCTCGCCGAGCGCGACGAGGAACGCTGACCCTCTACCTCGACGCGAGCGCGCTGGTCAAGCGCTACCTCGAGGAGCCCGCCAGCGACACGGTCGAGCGGGCGATGAGAGAGGCGAGCACCTGGTCGATCTGCCGCCTCGGCTACGTCGAGACCGCGCGTGCCATCGGACTCGCTCGCGGTGCGCGCGCGCTCCGCAGCTTTCGCGCCGAGTGGCCGACCTTCGAGGTCGTGGAGGTCGACGCCCGCCTGAGCGAGGTTGCGGCGGAGGTGGCCGTCAGCGACGGCCTGCGTTCGCTGGACGCCATCCACCTCGCCGCCGCCCTCCAGCTGCCGCGCCACGAGCTCGTCTTCGCCACCTGGGATCAGCGCCTGTGGCGCGCGGCGCGCGGGCGCGGCCTGAAGGCGCTTCCCGCCTCGTGGTGAGCGCTCGTCTAGGGTCTGCGCCCGCATGACGAGCACCGCCTGCCGCTTCTGCGCCGCGCCGCTGCGCGCGTCGTTCGCCGATCTCGGGATGTCGCCGCTGGCCAACTCCTACCTGTCGCCCGAGCAGGGCAACGGGATGGAGCCGTTCTATCCGCTGCGCGCGCTGGTCTGCGAGCGCTGCTATCTCGTCCAGCTCGAGGAGTTTCAGACCCCGCAGCACATCTTCGGCGACTACGCCTACTTCTCGTCGTACTCCACGAGCTGGCTCGAGCACTCGCGCCGCTACGTCGCGCAGATGGTCGACCGCTTTGGCCTGGACGCGTCGAGCCACGTCGTCGAGCTGGCCTCCAACGACGGCTACCTGCTCCAGTTCTTCGCCGAGCGCCAGATCCCCGTGCTGGGGATCGAGCCCGCCGCCAACGTGGCGAAGGTCGCGCTGCAGAAGGGCATCCCGACGCTCGTCGAGTTCTTCGGGGTCCAGGCGGCCCGCTCGCTCGCCGACGAGTCCCGGGCCGACCTGCTGCTCGGCAACAACGTGCTCGCCCATGTGCCCGACCTCAACGACTTCGTGGCGGGCATGAAGGTCCTGCTCAAGGAGGGCGGGCAGATCACGATGGAGTTCCCCCACCTCGTGCGCCTCGTCGAGGACAACCAGTGGGACACGATCTACCACGAGCACTTCTCCTACTTCTCATTCACCACGGTCTCGAAGGTGTTCGAGGCGCACGGCCTGCGGCTCTTCGACGTCGAGGAGCTGCCGACTCACGGCGGGTCGCTGCGCATCCACGGCTGCCACGCCGAAGATCCCCGGGCCGACGAGGCTCCGGCGGCGCAGCTCCTCGAGCGCGAGCGCGAGGCGGGCTACACCGACATGGCGCTCTACCGGGTCTACGGCCGGCGCGTCGCCGAGGAGAAGCGCCAGATCGTGGAGTTCCTGACCGCGCTGAAGCGCGACGGCAAGCGCATCGTCGGCTACGGCGCGCCGGCCAAGGGCAACACGCTGCTGAACTTCTGTGGGGTGCGCACGGACTTCCTCGACTACACGTGCGACCTCAACCCGCACAAACAGGGGCACCTGCTCCCGGGCACGCACATCCCGATCCGCTCTCCCGACGTGCTGCGCGAGGACCGGCCCGACGTCGTGCTGATCCTGCCGTGGAACCTCAAGGACGAGATCATGGAGCAGCTCTCGTTCATCCGGGAGTGGGGCGGGCAGTTCGCCGCTCGGGCCCCCGACCTCACGCTGTACCCGTGAGGTTCACCGAGACGCCGCTGACCGGGGCGTGGACGATCGACCCGGAGCGCCACGCCGACGAGCGGGGCCACTTCGCGCGCACGTTCGACCACGACGCGATGGCCGCCCATGGCATGGAGCCGGCGGTCGT
>JACCQW010000338.1 GCA_013813955.1 Solirubrobacterales bacterium | reverse complement strand
ATGTACATGCCGATCTTCGCCCGGCCGCCGGTGAGCAGTGCCCGCCGCCCGGTCAGGTTGGTGCGAGCGTCGCGGTGCCCGCGGTTGATCGTGGCGCAGGCCGGGCACAGCTGGTGGTAGAACGCGTCGACGTCGGTGTAGTCCTGCTTGCAGATGTAACACGGCCGGGGCCGCACGAAGCGTCCGGCGAGCGCCCCGGACACGGTCGCCACCAGCGAGATGCCGGCCGTCCCGTCATCGACGCGCTGCACGGATCCGGTTGCGGTCGCGGCGACGACGGCCCGGTCGGCGGCCGAGATCGCGTCTCGGCGTTCGACCCGGCGCGCTCGTTTGAGCATCTTGAAGATCCGCCCGGTCGCCCGCCGGATCGCGACGGCGTCGGGATGCTCGGCCGCGAGCAGCTCGGCGGCGGCGAGGACGCGCAGGCAGACCTCCAGCTCCGCCGGATCGATCCCCGTTGCGTCGGCCGCCCCGTGGTCCTGCGCCACCGTGGCGCTCAGCGGTGCCCCTGGCGCCCGCCCTTGGCCCGCGTGGCCACCGAGCGGCCGGCCTGCTTGGCCGCGTTGCCGGCCGCCTTGGCCGCGGACGTCAGGCCGCCGACCGCCGTGCCCGCGGCGCGCTTGGCCTGCTGCGCGCTGCTCTTCGCCTCGTTGGCCTGCCGGCTGGACGCCGACTTCGCGGCGTTCTCGCGGGCCTTCGCCTGATTGCGCTTGCGCGTCGCCGCCGCCTTCTTCGCGGAAGCCTGTCGCTGGGCCTTGGTCTGGGCCACGATCTCCTCCTTCGTCTGGGGTCTAAATCGGTTCTTCCCGGCCGTCAGTTGCTCAACCGGCCCGCACGTGGACCGTCGTCGTCGTCACGCGGAGGCGGACGGAAGAGGATGCGCTTGAGCTCGGAGGCCGTCGTGCCGCCCAGGCGCACGGCGGTCTGAAAGCCCTCGGCCCCCAGCTCCCCGGCGTCCAGTGCCCGCCGCAGCTCGTTGAGCGTCGTGCGGTCCTCCTCGGCGACGTTCTCGCGGCCGGTCTCGAGCACCATCATGTGGCGCGGTCGGCGCAGCGCGGCCGCCATGCGCACGAAGCGCTCGCGGCCCTCGGGCGCGAGGCCCTCGGCCGGCAGCACGACCGTCTCGCCGGCCTCCAGGCGCTTGGCCACCGCGGCGTCGAGCAGCTGCGCGGCGCGCGCCTCGACGTCGTCCTCGGGGACCTTCCCCGCGAGCAGGCCGCGAACCTTGTCGAGCGAGAGCACCGACGCGCGGTCCTCGACCAGGCGCTGGACGAGCGCATCGCGTTCGGCGGCGGAGGCCGAGACGACCACCAGCAGGCTGCCCGGGGAGTAGCGCATGCGGTCCGAGGGGGTGAGCACCCGGCAGCGAACGGTGATGTCGGCGGGACGCGGCGGAGCGCCGTCGCGGCGGGGACGATCGGAGGACCAGCCCCCGCGCTCGTCGTTGGCGATCTTCACGCTGCGCGGGCCGGAGGGGGTTGACATGCCTCCATCCTCCCCTATGTGGGTCTCCGGCGGCCGGAAGCCGCCCCGGCTCAGGCGCCCTCGAGGTCCTCGAGCTCGTCGTCGGGCGGGGTGAGGGCGGGGTCGCTCGCGAGATCGGCGGCGAACGAGTGCCCGAGCCGCTGCCCCCTGTCGCCGGGGGATAGCCTGCGCGCGGTGCGCGTCGCCGTCGTCGACATCGGGACGAACTCAACCCGGCTGCTCGTCGCCGACGTCGCGGCCGGCGACCGCGTGACCGAGCTCGAGCGCGTTTCGATCGTCACGCGCCTGGGCGAGGGCGTCGACGCCACCGGGCGGCTCGGGGACGCCCCGATGCAGCGCGTGTTCACCACCCTGGGCGAGTACCGCGAGGCGATCGACGCCCACGGCGTGACGGCCACGACCGCCGTGCTGACCAGCGCGGTGCGCGACGCCGCCAACGGCGCCGAGTTCACGGCCGCGGTCCGCGAGCGCTACGGCCTGGACGCCCGCACGATCGGCGGCGACGAGGAGGCCGCGCTGACCTTCTCCGGCGCGACGAGCGAGCGCGCGCACGATGGCGCGGAGGTCGTCGTCGTGGACATCGGCGGCGGCTCGACGGAGTTCGTCGCCGGCCGCGACGGCGCGGTCGGCTTCCACACCTCCGTGCAGGCCGGGGTGGTGCGGCAGACCGAGCGTCACCTGCACGCCGACCCGCCGCCCCCCGACGGCCTGCGCGCGCTGGCCGAGGAGGTCGCGGCGATCATCGCGGGCGCCGTGCCCGCGGC
>JACCQW010000329.1 GCA_013813955.1 Solirubrobacterales bacterium | reverse complement strand
CCCTGCGCCCGAGGCGCCTGCGCACGACGTGATAGGCCGGCCGCGGACGGCCTCCCGGCGTGGTCAGGCCGGCGTCGAAGCGCGCGGACCGGGGCGATCCGGACCACTGGTAGATGTACAGGCGGGCGATGCGCGGGCTGAGTCCGGCGAGCTCGAACATGAACCTGGTCGCGCGGGCGGCCCGCGCCGGGCTGTAGGGCCGGTGCCGGCCGAGCTTGACGATGCCGCCGGTCTCGGTCAGCCAGATCGTGCCGGGGACCGTGCGCAGCATTCGCCGCGTGGCGCTCGTGCTGCCGTCGTTGACGTCGGTGTAGTTGTGCAGCCCCCACAGCCTCGGGGTGGGGACGTCCGCGACGGCCAGCGCGCGACGAAACCGCGCCAGCCAGCCGACCAGCCCGTCCTGGTCGTGCATGTCGGCGGCGACGATCTTGCAGCCGCGGCACTCCCGGCGGGCGACGCGGTAGAAGCTCGCGGCCCGCTCGGGACGGTCCGCGGTGGGCTGCGAGCGGTGGTTGACCTCGTTCCACGGGGAGACGTCGGTCACGCGGGGATAGCGCCTGCGAAACGCGCGAAAGGCCTTGCGGTAGCGCTCGGCCGACGGCAGCCGGCACCCCACGCGCTTGGCCACTCCGGTGCCGTCGAAGCATCCGCGCGAGTGGTTCAGCGCGACGAGCGGCCGCACGCCGGAGATGCGCGCCGCGGCCATCCAGTCGTCGACCACGCCGACCTCCACGCTGCCGCGCAGGACGGCGTCGTAGGAGACGACGATGCGGGAGATCGGCGCGTCGAGGCGCTGGAAGAACGGGCTGGCGAACATCCGCGGGCTCTGGTCGGCGATGCCGATGACCGGTGCGGCCTGCGCGGGAGCGCTTGCCGCGCAGAACGCCGCCGGCACAACGATCCACACGGCGACCCGCCCCACCTCTACTCCCGCGCCCCAGGCGCCAGCCGGCCGACGATCTCGGCCGCGTGGCGGGTGTAGTCGGTCAGGTCGAAGACCGCGTCGAGATCGAGGCCGAGATCGGAGTCGGCCAGCAGGTCGCGCAACGGGGTCCGGGTGTCCCACGCGCGCTGGGCGAGCTGCTGGGCGATCCGGTAGGCATCGTCGCGGGTGCGGCCCTCGTCGACGAGGGCCAGCAGCAGCCGCTGGCTGAACAGCGCGCCGTAGGTGAGGTCGAGGTTCTCGCGCATGCGGTCGGCGTGGACGACCATGCCGCGCACGACTCCGATCGCCAGGTGCTGCAGGTAGTCCAGCAGGATCAGCGAGTCGGGGAGGATCACGCGCTCGGCGCCGGAGTGCGAGATGTCGCGCTCGTGCCACAGCGCGACGTTCTCCACCGCCGCCGTCGCGTTCCCGCGCAGCACGCGGGCCAGGCCCGTGATGCGCTCGGTGGTGATCGGGTTGCGCTTGTGGGGCATCGCGCTCGAGCCCTTCTGCCCGGCCCGGAACGGCTCCTCGACCTCGCGGACCTCCGTGCGCTGCAGGTGGCGGATCTCGGTGGCCAGCCGCTCGAGGCCGGCGCCGGCCAGGGCGACCGCCTGCAGCAGCTCGGCGTGGCGGTCGCGCGCGACGACCTGCGTGGAGACCGGCTCGCGCTCCAGGCCGAGACGCTCGAGCACGGCTGCCTCGAACGCGGGCGACGTCGCCGAGTAGGTGCCCACGGCGCCGGAGATCGCCCCGACCGAGGCCTGCGCGAAGGCCCGCTGCAGCCGCTCGGCGTTGCGTGCGCCCTCCATGGCGAAGCCCGCGAGCTTGACTCCGAAGGTCGTCGGCTCGGCGTGGACGCCGTGGGTACGCCCGACGCAGATCGTGCCGGCGTGCTCGCGCGCGCGCTCGGCCAGAGCCGCGGTCAGCTCGCGGGCGCCGGCGAGCAGGATGACCCCCGCCTCGCGCAGCTGCAGGCCCGTCGCGGTGTCCAGCACGTCGCTGGAGGTCAGGCCGAAGTGGATCCAGCGCCCGGGCGCGCCGGCCGACGCGCCGAGCACGTCGACGAACGCGGCGACGTCGTGGTCGGTGACGCGCTCACGCTCCTGCACCGCCTCGACGGTGAACGTCGCGCGGCGGATGGCCTCGAGGTCGTCCTCGGTCGGTCCGTCCATCGCCTCGCAGGCGGCGACCTCGACCGCCCGCCAGGCCTCCATGCGCGCCGCATCGGTCCACAGCGCACCCATCTCCGCGCGGGTGTAGCGCGCGATCATCCGTGGAGGATCCGCACCGCCAGGTGCCCCGCGTTGGCGGCGTTGTCCAGCCCCACCGCCGCGACGGGGACACCAGGCGGCATCTGGATGACCGACAGGATCGCGTCGATGCCACCCATCGCTGACAGGCGGCTGGACAGCGGCACGCCGATCACCGGCAGGTCGGTGTGCGCGGCGGCCACGCCGGGCAGCGCCGCCGACAGCCCCGCTCCCGCGATGATCACCCGCAGGCCGCGCATCCGCGCGTTGGCGCAGTAGTCGGCCACGACGTCGGGCTCGCGGTGGGCGGACATCACGCGCGTCTCATGGCGCACGCCCGCATCGCGCAGCACCTTCGCGGCGCCCTCCATGACATCCATGTCGCTCTTGGAGCCCATGATGATCCCCACGCGCGGGGCGTCGATCTCGATGGACTCCATCTCGGTCGCCGTCTGCGCCTGGGTCACCGGCTCGGCAACGCCCTCGCTCATCCGCTCACGCTCCCAACGGCCCGCAGTGCGATGTCGCCCCGTAGCTGGCGCCCCGCGAACCCGATTCGCTCGGCCGCAGCATAGGCCGCGTCCCGGGCGGCGCGAGGTGTCGCCCCCAGACCGGTCACGTTCAGGACCCGCCCGCCGGCGGTGACGATCTGCCCGTCGCGCGCCGCGGTGCCCGCGTGGGTGATCTCGATGCCCTCCGGGACCTCGTCCAGTCCTGAGATGACATCGCCGGTGGCCGGGGCGGCGGGGTAGCCGGCGCCGGCCAGCACCAGCGTCACCGCCCAGTCCTGCGACCACGCGAGCTGCACGCCCGCCAGGCCGCCGGGGCGCGCCGCGCGCTCGAGCACGTCGGCGAGGTCCGAGCGCAGCCGCGGCAGCACCGCCTGCGTCTCGGGATCGCCGAAGCGCACGTTGTACTCCAGCACCCGCGGGCCTTCGGCGGTGAACATGATCCCTGCGTACAGCACGCCTGCAAACGGCGTGCCGCGCTCGCGCAGGTACTCGACGACTGGCTGGTGGACCTGCGCCGAGAGCTCGGCGACCCGCTCCGGGCCCACGCCCGGGACCGGCGAATATGAGCCCATCCCGCCGGTGTTCGGCCCCTCGTCGCCGTCGAAGATGCGCTTGTAGTCCTGCGCGGGGGCCATCGCCACCGCGTGCTCGCCGTCGCACAACGCCAGCAGCGAGAGCTCCTCCCCGCAGAGGTGCTCCTCCACGATCACGCGGTCGTCGCCGAAGCGCCGCGCGACGAGGAACTCCTCCAGCGTGGCGCGCGCCTGCGTCTCATCGGCGGCGATCACCACGCCCTTGCCCGCCGCCAGGCCGTCGTACTTGAGCACGACCGGGTAGCGCTCGATCGCGGCCATCCCGGCCTCGACGTCCGCGACCGTGCTCCAGCTCGCCGTCGGCACGCCCGCGGCCCGCATGACCTCCTTGGCGAACGCCTTGGAGCCCTCCAGGCGCGCGGCGTCCGCGCTCGGCCCGAACGCGGGGATCCCCGCGACCGCGAGCGCGTCGACCAGCCCGGCGACCAGCGGCGCCTCCGGGCCCACGACGACGAGATCCACCGCCTCCTCGGCGGCGGCACGCACGAGGCCCGTGACGTCGGTGGCCGCC
>JACCQW010000328.1 GCA_013813955.1 Solirubrobacterales bacterium | reverse complement strand
CCGACCGCGCGCAGCGCGAGATGCAGCCCGGCGGTGCCGCTGGAGACAGCGCTGGCGTGTCCGGCGCCCAGGTGCGCGGCGAAGGCCCGCTCGAAGGCGCCGACGCGGGGCCCCAGCGAGAGCTGGCCGGAGCGCAGCACGCCCACGACCGCCGCCTCCTCCGCGTCGCCGAGCACGGGCCGGGCGAGCGGGACCTCCTCCTGGCTCACGCCGGGCGCACGCCCTGCCGGGAGAGCGCGTGCGCCTCGCGGCCCGGCTGCATCCCGAACTCCAGCGAGTCCACCAGCGCCTGCCAGGAGGCCTCGATGAGGTTGGTCGAGACGCCCATGGTTCCCCAGGTCTCGGTGCCGTCCGACGCGTCGACGATCACCCTGATCACCGCGTCGGAGCCCTTCGTCTCGTCGAGGATGCGCACCCGGAAGTTCACGAGCTCGATGTCCCTCAGGTGCGGGTGGATCGCGCCGATCGCGGCGCGCAGAGCGCTGTCCAGCGCGTGAACGGGACCGTTGCCCTCCGCGGTGCGCACGTAGCGCTCCCCGTCGACCCAGAGCTTGATCGTGGCCTCCGTGTCCACCTTCCCGTCGGCACGCTGCTCGACGATGACGCGCCATGACTCGAGCCGGAACAGCGGCTCGTACTCGCCGGTCTCCTTGCGCATGAGCAGCTCGAAGGACCCCTCGGCCGCCTCGAACTGATAGCCAGCGTGCTCGAGGTCCTTCACGCGGTCCAGGATGCGCGCGACCGCGGCGTCGTCGACCGACAGCCCCGCCCCTCCGGCCTTGTCGGCGACCGCGTGGCGGCCGGCGAGCTCGGAGACCAGCACGTCGGAGACGTTCCCGACGGCTTCGGGCGCGATGTGCTCGAACGTCGCCGGGTCAGCACGCACGCCCGCGGCGTGCAGGCCGCCCTTGTGCACGAACGCGTTGCGGCCCACGTAGGGCTGGCGCGGGTTGGGTGCGACGTTGAGCAGCTCGTCGACGAAGTGCGCGGTCTCGGTCAGTCGCGCGAGCTGCTCCGGCGCGATGACCCGGTGGCCGAGCTTGAGCTGCAGGTTGGCGATGATCGTGACGAGGTTCGCGTTGCCGGTGCGCTCCCCCACCCCGTTCATCGTGCCCTGTACCTGCGTGGCGCCCGCCTCAACGGCGACGATCGCGTTGGCCACGCCGCAGCCGGCGTCGTCGTGGGGATGGATCGCCACGTGCGCGGCGCCGTCCAGCGCCGCGACGGCGGTGACGACGGCATCGGCGACCTGCCCCGGCAGCGAGGAGCCGTTCGTGTCGCACAGCGCGACGGTCTCGGCGCCGCCCTCGACCGCCGCGCGCAGGCAGGCCAGCGCGTAGCCCGGGTCGTCGCGGTAGCCGTCGAAGAAGTGCTCGGCGTCGTAGACGACGCGCTTGCCCTCGCCCGTCAGGTACGCGACCGACTCCGCGATCATCGCCAGGTTCTCGTCGCGCCCCACGCGCACGACCTTGTCGAGGTGCAGGCCCCACGTCTTGCCCACCAGGGTGCACACGGGGGCGAAGGACTCCGCGAGCACGCGCAGCGCCGGGTCCTCCCCCGCGGCGACGTCGCGGCGGCGCGTCATGCCGAAGGCGGCGACGTCGGCGTGCGCGAACGGCTCGCGCGACAGCAGCTCGAAGACCTCGAGCTCCTTGGGGTTGGAGGCGGGGAAGCCCGCCTCGATGACGTGCACGCCGAGCTCGTCGAGCCGGCGCGCCACGCGCACCTTCTCCCGGGCCGAGAGCGACATGCCCTCGCCCTGCATGCCGTCGCGCAGCGTGGCGTCGTAGAGCTGGATGTCCACGGTGGCTACCCCGCCGGCGCCGCGGCCCGCGCCGGCACCGGGTCCAGCCATTCGCGGTAGCGCTCCGTGCGGCCGCGCAGCGCGTCGTCGAAGGCCTTCTGCACGGAGCGCGTGACCTCGCCGGGCGTGCCGTCGCCGATCTGGTGGTCGTCGATCTCGCGGACCGGCACGAGCTCGGCCGCCGTGCCGGTCATGTAGACCTCGTCGGCGAGGTACAGCTCGGCGCGCGCGATGTCGCGCTCGACGACCTCGATGCCGAGGTCACGGGCGATCTGGATCGCCGACTTGCGGTTGATGCCGTCGAGGATCGAGGCGGTCTGGCCCGGCGTGGTGATCGTGCCGTCGCTGACGACGAAGATGTTCTCGCCCGAGCCCTCGCACACGTGCCCGTGGTCGTCGAGGAGGATCGCCTCCTCGTAGCCGGCCTTGTGGGACTCGATCTTGGCCAGGACGCTGTTGAGGTACTGCCCGGACGCCTTTGCCGCCGGGATCAGCGAGTCGGGGCTGATGCGCCGCCAGCTGGAGACCTTCGCGCGGATGCCGGCCTGCTTGCCCTCCTCGCCGAGGTAGGCGGGCCACTGCCACACCGCGATGCAGACGTCGACGGGCGCCTCCAGCGGGAAGAGGCCCATCTGGCCGTAGCCGCGGAAGACCAGCGGGCGGATGTAGCACTCGCGCAGGCCGTTGCGGCTGATGAGCTCCAGCGTGGCCTGGCGGATCTGCTCGCGGTCG
>JACCQW010000310.1 GCA_013813955.1 Solirubrobacterales bacterium | reverse complement strand
CCGCTGAACGAGCTCGACCGGGCCCTGCCCTCGGGTCCGCTGCAGGACCTGGCCGCCGTGCACCGCGTGGTCGCCCAGCTCAAGCGGCGCCTGAAGACGCAGGGCCAGGAGGCGCGCGGGTCCAAGCGCCATGCCCACGTCGACGTGCGCCGCACGATGCGCGCCTCGCTGCAGACCGGCGGCGTGCCGGTGGAGCTGAAGTTCAGGCCCAAGCGTCCGCGCCGGCCGGAGATCTACGTCCTGTGCGACGTCTCGACGAGCGTGACGAGCGCGTCGGTGTTCTTCCTGTCCGTGCTGCACGCCCTGCACGACTCCTTTCGCAAGATGCGCTCGTTCGTGTTCATCGAGCGCATCAGCGAGGTGACCGACGTCTTCGACCGTGAGCGCGACTTCCGTGCCGTGTCCGAGGCGATCGGCAAGGACGCCGGCGTCGCGGACATCAGCGGCTACACCGACTACGGGCGCGTGTGGTCGGAGTTCCGCGCGCTCGTGGAGGACGACCTGCACCCGCGTGCGACGGTCATCGTCCTCGGCGACGCGCGCACGAACGGCCGCGACCCGCGCGCGGACATCTTCGCCCTGATCGCCCAGCGGGCGGGGCGCACGTTCTGGCTGAACCCCGAGCCGCGGCTGTACTGGAACTACGGCGACTCGGTGATCTCCGCCTACGAGCAGTACTGCCAGGCCTTCGAGTGCTGGACGACCTCCCAGCTCGAGGACTTCGTCAAGGCGCTCACGCGCCCGCTGCACGCCGCCTGACGGTCGCGCGAGGGGGGTGCGTGACGTTGACCGCCTGTGAGGGTGTCAACGTCAGGCACCCCCCGCCGCGTCGCGGGCGTCGGGAGCTGCGCGGGGCGCCCGGCAATGTGGCGCGCCGGGGTTCGCCCGGCCCCGTGACGGGGTAGTGGGCGCTCATGCGCTGGGTGACCGTGGTGGCCGTGCTCGTGACCGGGATCGCGGCGCTGCCGACAGCGGCGAGCGGAAAGCCCGGCTCGCGCTTCACGACCGGCGCCACCGGCCAGCGCGGCGTGATCGCCAGCGAGTCCTACGCCGCCTCGCGTGTCGGCCGAGCCGTGCTCGAGGACGGCGGCAACGCGATCGATGCCGCCGTGGCCAGCGTGTTCGCGCTGGGCGTCGCCCGGCCGCAGTCCTGCGGCATCGGCGGCGGCGGCTTCATGCTCTACCGCAGCCGCACCGGCGCCACCCGCGCGCTGGACTTCCGCGAGACCTCCGGCGCGGCGATGCGCCCCGACACGCTGGCGGGCCCCGGGCTGCACCGCGAGTTCACCGGCCACCTGACCGTCGGCGTGCCCGGGACCGTGGCGGGTATGGACAGCGCGCTGCGCCGCTACGGCACGCTGTCGCTGCGCGAGGCGATCGCGCCCGCCGAGCGCCTGGCGCGCGAGGGCTTCCGCGTGCCCGCGTCGCTGTCGGCATCGATGGCGGCCAACGCGCGGCGCCTTGCGCTGTTTCCAGCCGCCGGCGCGCAGTACCTCGTCGACGGCGCCCGCCCCTATGCGCCCGGCTCGACGCTGCGCCAGCGCGACCTCGCGGCCACGCTGCGCCGCATCCAGCGCGGTGGGACCGACGCGTTCTACGAGGGCACGATCGCGCGGCGCATCGTGCGCGACATGCGCGCGCCCCGGCCGGACACGCGCGATCCCGGCATCCTCACCGTGCGCGACTTCGCGCGCTACGGCGTCAAGTGGCGCACCCCGATCCGCGGGCGCTACCGCGGCAGCGCCGTGCTGGGCATGCCGCCGCCGACCTCGGGCGGGATCGCGATCAGCGAGATGCTCAACATCCTCGGCGCGTTCGACCTCGCTCGCGCGGGCCAGTCGTCGGCCGATGCGCTGCACCTGATCGCCGAGGCCCAGAAGATCGCCTTCGCCGACCGCAACGTCTACGTCGCCGACCCCGACCTCATCCAGGTGCCCACCGGCCAGCTGACGTCGAAGACCTACGCGGGCGCGCGCAGCGCCGAGATCGACCTGCGCCGGGCGCGGACCTACGGGCCGGGCCTGGGCACCCCGCCCAGCCAGCCGCCGGCCCGCGCGGCCGCCGCCGCCGACACCTCCGACAACGCGACCGGCACCACGACGCACATCTCGGTGATCGACCGCCGCGGCGCGGCGGTCTCGCTGACCTGCACGATCGAGCAGGAGTTCGGCAGCGCGGTCGTCGCTCCGGGCACGGGTTTCCTGCTCAACAACGAGCTGACGGACTTCTCGCCGGCCGGCACCGCCAACCAGGCCGATCCCGGCAAGCGGCCGCGCTCCTCGATGAGCCCGACGATCGTCGTGGGCCCGGAGGGACGGCCGACGCTCGTCCTCGGCGGCGCGGGCGGCGTGCGGATCATCATGGGCACGCTGCTGCCGATCATCAACACGATCGACTTCGGGGGCGGCGTCGCCTCGGCCGTCGACGCCGAGCGCATCGACAACTCCGGCCCGCGGCT